>NZ_JBHXTG010000008.1:0-104432 GCF_042677465.1 Kitasatospora sp. NPDC127111 | reverse complement strand
CCATACTGCCGGCCCGCGGCTTTGTTTTTTTTTTTTTGGGGGGCCGCCCCCCCCCCGGCCCCCCCCCCTTCGCCGGGGGGCGGCGGGCCCGCGCCCAGGTGGGTGCTGGTCAGGGCTGGTACGCCTCGACGACCTGGACGTCTTCCTCTGTGATCTCGCCGTCCACGATGCGGAACGAGCGGAACTGGTACGGGTCGTCCGGGCCGTTGCCGTCGGCGGTGGAGACCAGGACGTAGTGGGCGAACGGCTCGGAGGCGTAGCTCACGTCGGTGCGCGAGGGGTAGGCCTCGGTGGCGGTGTGCGAGTGGTAGACGATCACGGGCTCCTCGTCGCGGTCGTCCATCTCGCGGTAGAGCTTGAGCAGGTCGCCCGAGTCGAACTCGTAGAAGGTGGGCGAGCGGGCGGCGTTGAGCATCGGGATGAACCGCTCGGGCCGTCCGCTGCCGGCCGGTCCGGCCACCACGCCACAGGCCTCGTCCGGGTGGTCGGCGCGGGCGTGGGCGACGATCTGGTCGCGCAGTTCTCGGGTGATGGTCAGCATGCGGTCAGGATAGCCACGCCCCGGCGGGGGTCCGCCGGGGCGTCCACTGCCTGGTCCGACGGCCGGTCAGCCGCCGTCGCGGGCGTGCGAGCGGTCGTGGGCGCCGTCGTGGGCGCGGGCGACGCCCCGCACGGCGGCCGGGTTGCGGCGCTTGAGCACCTGGTAGCCGATCACCAGCAGCACGGCCCAGCCGGGGAAGACGTAGAGCGAGATCCGGTTGTCCTCGTCCAGCCCGATCAGCACGACGACCAGGACCAGGAAGCCGAGCGCGGCCCAGCTGCTCCAGACGCCGCCGGGCGCCTTGAAGGTGGGCGCCGGCAGGTGGCCGGCCTTCCAGGCCTTGCGGTAGCGGATCTGGCAGATCAGGATCATCGCCCAGGTCCAGAGGCCGCAGACGGTGGCGACCGAGGTGATGTACTCGAAGGCCTTGGCGGGGACGACGCCGTTGAGCACCACGCCGACGCCCATCAGGGCGCAGGACAGGGTGATCGCGGCGGCGGGGGTGCGCCGGGCGTTGAGCTTGGTCAGCCGCCCGGGGGCCTGGCCGCTCAGGGCGAGGTCGCGCAGCATCCGGCCGGTGGAGTACATGCCGGAGTTGCAGGAGGACAGCGCTGCGGTGAGCACCACGAAGTTGATGATGCCGGCCGCCGCCGGGATGCCGATCTTGCCGAAGGCGGCGACGAACGGGCTGACGCCGGGCTGGAATTCGGTCCACGGGACGAGCGAGAGGATGACCACGAGGGCGCCGATGTAGAACAGCGCGATGCGCCAGGGCAGCGTGTTGATGGCGCGCGGCAGCGTCTTCTCGGGGTTCTCGCTCTCGCCGGCGGTGACGCCGACGAGCTCCACGCCGAGGTAGGCGAACATGACGATCTGCAGGGTCATCACGGTGGCGCCGATGCCCTTGGGGAAGAAGCCGCCGTCGGCCCAGAGGTGGCTGACCGACGCGGTGTCACCGGCGTCGCTGAAACCGAGGGTGAGGACGCCGACGCCGATCAGGATCATGCCGATGATGGCGGTGACCTTGACCATGGAGAACCAGAACTCGATCTCGCCGAACAGCTTCACCGAGATCAGGTTGGCCCCGTAGAGGACGACCAGGAAGGTCAGCGCGCTGAGCCACTGGGGGATGCCGGGCGCCCAGAACTTCACGTAGACGGCGGCGGCGGTGGTCTCCGCCATGCCGGTGACGACCCAGAACAGCCAGTACGTCCAGCCGGTCACGTAGCCGGCGAAGGGGCCGAGGAACTCCCGGGCGTACTCGGCGAAGCTGCCGGACACCGGGCGGTAGGTGAGCAGTTCGCCGAGGGCGCGCATGATCGCGAAGATCACCACGCCGGCCACCGCGTAGGACAGGATCAGGCTCGGCCCGGACTTGGAGATCGCGGTGCCGGCGCCGAGGAAGAGGCCGGTGCCGATGGCGCCGCCGATGGCGATCATCTGGATCTGGCGGCCGCCCAGACCCCGCTCGTAGCCCTCCTCCTCCGGTTTGGTGTGGACCACGCGGTCGTGGAGCTGCTCGGCCATGGGTGCACCGTCCTGGATGGTCTCGTGGGAATGAGAAGTCGTACCACGCAGAATCCGGATAGCGGTGTCCATCTGAGCGATATTTGAGCATGGAGTCATATGATTCCGCCCGATTTGAACGGAAAGGCCCCGGCCCCCCGTCCGCATGCTGGACAGGGGGCCGGGGTGCCCGGAATCCGGGGCAGGATCGGGTCGCGGAGTCAGTCCGCGATCGCCTCCAGCAGCGACTCCTGGAGGGCGCCCAGCCACAGGTACGCCATGACCAGCGGCTTGCGCTCGTCGGTGTCCGGCAGGCCGTAGAGGCCCTGCTCGTCCTCCTCGGTGACCTCCAGCCGCACCCCCAGGGTCAGCCGCAGGTCGTTGAGCGCGCCCAGCCAGCGCAGGCAGTCGGCGGCGGGCAGCTTGAGCACCCCGCCCTCCCCGCCGAGCCCGTCCAGCGCCCGCACCACCCGCAGCGCGTCGTCGCGCTTGCGGGCGCGCAGGTCCAGCTCGGTGTAGCGGCGGAACTCGCCGGAGGCCGCCCGGCTCTCGTCGTCGTCCGGCTTCTCCGGATCGCCGTAGGCGTCCGGGAAGAGCCGGGCCAGCGCCGGGTCGGCGGGCGCCTCGGTGGGTCCCTCGGCGAACAGCGCGGCGAGCGGGTCGTCCCCCTCGCCTCCCGGGCCCGGGCCGATCAGCTCCAGCATCTGCACCTCGAGGGAGCGCAGGATGGAGGCCTCCACCTCGTCCAGCGCGATCGCCGCGGTCCCGCCGCCGGCACTCTCGAACAACCCAGCCATCTGTATCGGTCAGCCCGTCCTCGTCGTCTTCGGTGGTGGCGCCCGCGGTGCGGCCCGCGGCTCAGTCGTGCTGGAGCGTCGCCCAGAGGCCGTAGCCGTGCATCGCCTGCACGTCGCGCTCCATCTCCTCGCGGGACCCGCTGGAGACCACCGCCCGACCCTTGGTGTGCACCTCCATCATCAGCTTCCGGGCCTTGTCCTTCGGGTACCCGAAGTAGGCCTGGAAGACGTACTGGACGTAGCTCATCAGGTTGACCGGGTCGTTGTGCACGATGGTCACCCAGGGCGTGTCCGGCTCCGCCACCGGGAGTCCTTCGACCTCCGGGCGCTCGATCTCCGCGGGCGCGACACTCACCGCCGGGTCCTCCTCGCCATTCCTCGGCCACCTGCCCTTTCAGCCCCCATGCTGCCATCCGGGGGACGTCCGGGCGATTCCGCCCCCGGGCGCGCGAACGCCCGGCCGTCGCCCCCGCCATCCCTCGGCCATCCTCCCGGCGATCCGCCCGGCCGACCCCCGGCCGACCCCCGGCCGTTCCTCGGCCGTTCCCCGGCCGCGAGAAATCGTCACTCTGACGCTAAGTGGTAGTAGCATCATCTCCATGGACGCCACTTCAGTGCGCGCGGCCGGTTCGACCGCGCTGCTCACCGACCGCTACGAGCTCACCATGCTGCAGGCCGCCCTGCGGAGCGGGGCCGCGCACCGCCGCTCCGTCTTCGAGGTGTTCACCCGCCGCCTGCCGGCCGGCCGCCGCTACGGCGTGATGGCCGGGACCGGCCGGGTGCTGGACGCCGTCGAGAACTTCCGCTTCACGGCGGCCCAGCTCGACTGGCTGGCCGGACAGGACGTGGTCGACGCGGACACTCTGCGCTACCTGGCGGAGTACCGGTTCACCGGCGACATCCACGGCTACCCCGAGGGCGAGGTCTACTTCCCCGGCTCGCCGCTGCTGACCGTCGAGGGCACCTTCGCCGAGGCGGTGATCCTGGAGACGGTGATCCTGTCGATCCTCAACTTCGACTCGGCGATCGCCGCCGCCGCCTCCCGGATGACCGCCGCCGCCGGCGGCCGCCCGGTGATCGAGATGGGCGCCCGGCGCGCCCACGAACAGGCCGCCGTCTCGGCCGCCCGGGCCGCGTACGTGGCCGGCTTCGCCGCCACCTCCGACCTGGAGGCCGGCTTCACCCACGGCATCCCGACCACCGGCACCGCCGCGCACGCCTTCACCCTGGTCCACGACAGCGAACGGGACGCGTTCCGCGCGCAGATCGCCTCGATGGGCAAGGGCACCACGCTGCTGGTCGACACCTTCGACCTGCGCGAGGCGGTCCGCACCGCCGTCGAGGTGGCCGGCACCGAACTCGGCGCCGTCCGGATCGACTCCGGCGACCTCACGCTGCTGGCCCACCGGGTCCGCCGCCAGCTGGACGAGCTCGGCGCCCACAAGACGAAGATCATCGTCACCTCCGACCTGGACGAGTACGCGATCGCCGCCCTCGCCGCCGCCCCGGTCGACGGCTACGGCGTCGGCACCAGCCTGGTCACCGGCAGCGGCCACCCGACCTGCGCCATGGTCTACAAGCTGGTGGCCCGCGCCGAGTCGGCCGACGGGCCGCTCGTCCCGGTCGCCAAGCGCGCGGCCGGCGGCAAGACCAGCATCGGCGGCCGCAAGTGGGCGGCCCGCCGGCCCGACGCGGACGGCGTGGCCGAGGCCGAGGTGGTCGGCACCGGACCGGTCCCGGCCGGGCTGGAACCGCACCTGACGCAGGTGCCGCTGGTGCTGGCCGGCGAGGTGGTCGGCCGGGAACCGCTCGACGCGGCCCGCGACCGGCACGTCCGGGCCCGGGCCGGGCTGCCGCTCTCGGCCACCCAGCTCTCCAAGGGCGACCCGGTCCTGCCGACCGAGCTGATCCTCTGACAGCCCGCCGCGGCCCCGGGCCGACCGGCCCGGCGGGCCGGGCCCGGGACGCGGGCGTTCCCCGGGCCTTCCGCCCCCGGGTGCCACTGCCTACAGTCGACCGTAGAGTTCCCACCGGAAGCGCACAGAACCAGCGCACCACCCCCCACAACCGAGGATGCGAGCCATGCACCGGGCACTGATCGTCGTCGACGTGCAGAACGACTTCTGCGAGGGCGGCAGCCTGGCCGTCGCCGGCGGGGCCGAGGTGGCCGCCGCGATCACCGACCTGATCGCCGAGTCCAGCGCCGGGTACCAGCACGTCCTCGCCACCCGGGACAACCACATCGACCCGGGCGACCACTTCTCCGAGCAGCCGGACTACGTCAACAGCTGGCCGGTGCACTGCGTCGCGGGCACCGAAGGGGTGGGCTTCCACCCCAACTTCGCGCCCTCCGTCACCTCCGGCGCGATCGAGGCGGTCTTCGACAAGGGCGCGTACGCGGCGGCGTACAGCGGCTTCGAGGGCTTCGACGAGAACAACCGCGGGCCGGTCGAGTGGCTGCGCGAACGCCAGGTCACCGAGGTGGACGTGGTCGGCCTGGCCACCGACCACTGCGTCAAGGCCACCGCCCTGGACGCGGCCCGGGCCGGCTTCACCACCCGCGTCCTGCTCGACCTCACCGCCGGCGTCAAGCCGGAGACCACCGCCGCCGCGCTGGAGGAGCTGCGGGCGGCCGGGGTCGAACTGGTCGGCACGCCGGTCGTACGGGGCTGAGCGCTCGCCGCGCGGGGCCGAGCGGCGGCGGTCGTGCGGGGCCGAGCGCTCGCCGCGCGGGGCCGAGCGGCGGCGGTCGTGCGGGGCCGAGCGCTCTTGGCGCGGGCCGGGGCTCTTGGCGCGGGCCGGGCAGTGGTGCGGGGGCCGAGCGCTCGCGGCGCGGGGACGGGCAGTGGTGCGGGGCTCAGCGGCGGTGCGGGGCCGAGTGGCGGTCAGGCCTCGCCGACCAGGAGCTCGACCACGTCCGTTCCGCCCAGCCGGAACGCCTCGCGCAGCTCGGCGCCGACCGCGTCCGGCTCGGCGGCCAGCCGGGCGCCGGAGAGGTAGACGACCCGGATCCCCAGGTACTCCATCCGGTGCTGGCCGCCGCGCACCCAGGCCGCCTCCCCCTCGCTCACGCAGCGCAGCTCCGAGTCGACCTCCACCGCCACCCCGGCCCGCGGCCAGTACAGGTCCGGCACGGCGATGTAGGTGCCGCCGCGCATCCGCAGCTCCGGGGCGGTCAGCGGAACGGGCAGCAGCCACTCGTCCACCAGCTCACCCAGCCGCGTCAGCACGGAGTCCCGCTCGGCGGCCAGCAGTTCGTCCAGCGCGGCCCGCACCCGCAGGTCGGCGGCCAGCCCGGACTCCGTCAGCTCGGCGACCAACTCTCCCACGGTGCAACGGGCCTCGGGCCGGGCCACCCGACCCCCGGCCCGCCCCACGGCCTCCCGCAGCACCGCGCGCACCGGCAGCGCGACGCCCGCGCCGAACGCCGGCGCCGCATCCCCCGCCGTCCACTCGCACAGCGCGTCGGCGACCGCCCGGGCCACCGGCGCGCACGCCAGCCCGTGCACCGACCGGGCGACCAACTCCCGCTCCGTGCGCCGGATCCGCACCTCGCCGGCGTCCTTCAGCCGGCGCTGCCGGGGCACCAGGACGTCCACCCCGGTGACAGCCGGCAGCCGGGGCACGGCGGCGAAGCCGTACAGCGCCAGCGCGGCGGTGCCGGTGATCACCGCGCCCTCGCGGCGGCCCTCCTCGCGGCCGTTCTGCGCCGCGTACAGCAGCGCGGCCCACATCCGCTGCTCCGGCGTCGGCTCGCCGGACTGCAGCAGGTAGACGCGGGGCAGCAGCCGCTGCCAGGGACCGCCGCGGCGGCAGTGCTCGGTGACCACCCGGGTCGGCACGCCCCGGGCGCGCAGCTGGCTGGCGGTGACGACGTTCTGCTGACGCTTCGCCAGTTCCTCCAGGGACGGCGGCGGAGAGGGAATGCGGTAGCTCATGCGGACACCATCCCCAACACCCCGGACCGGTCATCGGTCGCCTGACGCACTGTTACCCAACCGTCGCGAAACCGGGACCACCCCGCACTAAAGTCCCCATACCCTCACTCATTCGGAGTAATAGGCGGTCATCGGGTTGTCAGCATCGGTCGGAGCCGATCAGCGACCAGCGGGTCTGACCGTGCGTGACCAAGGACATACGCGGAGGAGCCTCCGGGCGTCACTCGCACTCTCCGGATTGCCTACCCTTGGTTCATGTCACGTGACGAGACCGCCGGCCTCCGCGCGGCCCAGCTCCGCCTCGGCCGCCTGCCCGGATACGTCCGCCGGCCGGACCCGGCCCGACGCAGCGGCGAACAGGGCCATACGTACAAGAAGGGCTGGGAGGTCCGCTTCACCGCCCGCAGCGAGGCGGAGATAGCCGAGATCCGCGACCTCGTGGTCGCCGCCGGGTTCGCCCCGGCCAGACCCTTCTTCAAGGGCCACCAACTGATCCAGCCGGTCTACGGGATGGCCGTCGTCCAGGCCTACCTCGCCGCGAGACAGGCGGCCGAGGAGCATGCCGCCCGCAGTGCGGTCGGCCGGGGCCGGCGCGGGGCCGCCGAGGCCACCGGGGCCGCCGAGGCCACCGGGGCCGGGCAGGAGCGCGAGGAGAGCGCGGCTCACGGCACGGCTGACGGCGCGGTGGGCAGCGCGGCGGAGAGCGTGACGGAGAGCGCTGCGGAGAGCGCTGCGGCCGCAGCCGACGCGGCGGCGGCCGCGGCGGCCGCACGGGCCCGGCGGCGGATCGTGGAGGCGTTCCCCACCCAGCTCGAACGATGTACCGCGGCGGACGACCGGACCCCCGTCGCCTCGGACGGGCGGATACCGGCCGCGGAGGCGCGCAACCGCGGCTGACCCCCCGTCACGCCTCCGGTGGCACCCGCTCGCCGGCGACCGGTCCGCACGGCCGTGACCGGCGCGAACGAGGGCGGCCGGCCCACGCCGGACCGCCCGAACCCCCGGTCCCGCCACGTCCCCAGCCCCCGGGCGCGCCGCCCCGACGGGAGCGCACCACCCCTCCGCGCGCCCGCCTCCGCGCCCGTTTCCACCCGCCGCGCGCGCGACCGGTGGCGCGGGCGCGGCTTCACGCCGCAGGTGTGGACGGGAGCCACCGGACCGCCTACGGTGGCCCATCAACCGCCCCGCGACCCCTC
Source organism: Kitasatospora sp. NPDC127111 (assembly GCF_042677465.1). Lineage (NCBI taxonomy): Bacteria > Bacillati > Actinomycetota > Actinomycetes > Kitasatosporales > Streptomycetaceae > Kitasatospora > Kitasatospora sp. NPDC127111. Next base: position 96,454 of record NZ_JBHXTG010000008.1, on the reverse strand, counting down.
GCCAGCCACCCGCACTGACCGGCCACGACGTCCTCACACCCGCGACCCCGGTAGCGCCGCGCACCACCCCTACCACCGGCCCCGCGCCACCCCGCCGCCCGACCGACACCGCACCCGGCCACCGCCGGAACCGGCCGAGCGCCGGTGTGATCCGGGCATTCAATCCGATTGGTAACCCAGCGCACCGAGCGCCTACCGTAGAGTGAGCACAGATGATCGACCGTCAGAAGCCCATCTCACTTGCCGAGAAGCCGAGATGACCAACCGTCACGACAGCGTCGCCGAGCCACCCCCGGGGCCCGGCGAACCGCCCGCCGTACCCCTGGAGTTCGCGGCGTTCTGCGAACTGCACCGGCCGCGGTACCTCAGCTATGCCCGCGTCTGGCTGCCCGACCAGACCGAGGCGGCCGGGGCGGTCCAGCAGGCCTTCGCCGAAATCGCCGTCCACTGGCGCGAGTTACTGGGCAGCTCCAACCCGACCGCACACGCCTGGCAGATCCTGCGCGGCACCGTCAGCGAGCACACCCTCCGCTCCGACCCGCCGGCCCGGCCCAGCCACCCCGCCGACGACGACCTGGCGATCCTGCACTACATCGTCGGCCTGGCCGCCCCCGAGATCGCCGACGTCATCGGCACCGACACCGCCAGCGTGGCCGGCCGGCTCCGCCGCACCATGCTGCGCGAGGCCTCCGGCTGGTGATCCCGGCCGGGCCCGCGCGCCCGAACCCCCCAGTGCCCGGCTCGCCGGCCGCCCGCTCAGACCCGCACGCCCGTCACGTCGAACAGGTGGTGCACCGGGTCGTGGACCAGGTAGCGGGAGAACGACTCCACCGTGAACCGCGCGCCGTCACTGCGTTCCCCCGTGCGCAGCCACTGCCCGCCCTCGACCCGCGCGAACGCGTCCGCGAGGATCCGCGCGGCCTCGGCCAGCTCCACCGCGACCACCGCCGGCCGCTGCTCCCCGTAGCGCTCGGCCACGGCCGTCTCGTCCTGGTCCCAGTTCGGGAAGAGCGGCCCCTCCTGGTCGAGCATCAGGTTCAGCCGGAAGTGGAACAGCCGGAAGACGTCCCGCACGTGGCAGGCGTACTCCAGGTCCGACCAGGTCTCCGGGCGGGGCCGGCGGCGTAGCGCCTCCTCGTCCCCGCCCAGCAGGGCCACCCAGGCGTCGGCGTTGGTCCGGATCATTCCGGGGACGGCCTCGCGGGCCACGGCCCCGGAGTCCAGGCCGCAGTCCGGGCAGGGCTGCTCCAGCACCCAGGTCCAGTCCTTGGTGTCCGGGACGATGCCGTCAGCGGCGGCGGGGGCGGGTGCGGGGGCGGGTGCGGGGGCGGCGTTCTCGGGAGTGGTCATGCGTCCAGGATGGCCGGGCCGGCGCCACCCCCACCAGCGGCGATAACGCCATCGGCCGCCGAAATGCGGCCAGCCCGATACGGCGCGGGCCGGCAGGCCGGCCCGCCCGACAACGGGCCTGCCGCGCAGCCCGGGCCTACTGGTACGGCCGCTGCGGCGGCGGTGGCGGGTACCCCGGGTACCCCTGCGGATACGGGCCCGCGACAGCGGCCGCCCGCCGCCTCCGCCGCGCCCGCACCACCAGACCACCGGCCACCCCACCGGCCACCACCACCAACACCACCCCGGCACCGATCAGGGTGTACGTGATCCCCGGGTTCCCGCCCTTCGTCGGCACGGGGGACGCGTCGGAACCGTTCGTGGCACCTTCCGTGCCCGTGTCCGGAGTTCCTTGCGACTCGGCCCGGCCCACCAACGGGTTGTCCTTCGGCCCGCCGTCCACAGCCGCATTCGGCTCAAGGGCCTTGGTGGGGGAAACGATCCCGTACCCGTAGTGGTCGTTCGGCACACCCGAACCGTCCGGCGGCGGAGTAGCAGTCTTGATCATCCGGCTGATGACCTGGCCTGACGAAAGATTCGGGTACTTGGACCGAATGAGGGCTGCGGTGGCAGAGACGTAGGCGGTGGCATCAGACGTCCCGTTGCCGACGCCGTAGCTCGATGTCGACTTGGCGGTGGCCTGATAGATCTCGACACCTGGGCCAGCGATCGTGGTTTCAGGTCCGTAGGTGGATTTCTCCCAGACTCGCCCTTGCTGATCGACCGCCGCGACGGCCATCACGCCCGGGAACGCCGCCGGGTACTCGACGGGCAAGGACCTGTTCCCGCTGTTTCCCGCAGACGCCACGAGGACGATGTCCTTGGACACCGCGTACTTGATCGCGTCACGCGCATCCTTGTCGGTCCGGAAGTATCCGCCGAGGGAGATGTTGATGACCCTCGCCCCATGGTCTGCTGCGAACCTGATGGCCCGCGCGAAGTCAGGCCCCTGGTCCCCCCACTGGCCGTCCTTGCTCGTGAGCTTGATCGGAAGAATCTTGGCCTTGGGCGCGAGACCCTTGATTCCGGCTTGCGCACCGTGTCCGGTACCGGCGATCAGAGCTGCCATCGCAGTGCCGTGACCGTCAGCGTCGAACCGCCCGTCCGAGGATCCTCCGGAGAAGTCAGCACCGGGCAACACCTGGCCGATGAGATCCTGGTGATCCTGATTGACGCCACCGTCCACCACGGCAACGATGACACCCTCGCCCTGACTGACCGGCCAGACTTTCGTCTCGGCTTCGAAAGTCCTCAGCGGCCACTGTGAGTCCCGGATCTGATCCGCCGCCGCCGGCGGAGAAGCCATCGCAAACAACAAGGCTCCGGCGGTGAGCACGGCTGCTCCACGCCCTACTCGACCGCTCGTCAAGCCTGATCACCTCACCCAGCGAAGCGTCCCGCAAGTCACCGACCTACGGGACGACCGATCGTCTGTCTGCCCTCCAGAGGGCTGGAATCATTCCACCACGTTCGGGTTCGTCGGCTTGTCCGACGCCCACGCCTCCTCGTCCTCGACGAGGTAATCCGGACGCTTTCCGCGCTCCTCCTCGTCCTTCTTTCGCCGCTGGGCGTCGGTGAGAGGCATCGCGGGGCCGATGCCGCCGGCACCGCTCGGAGCGAACTCTCCTCTGATCCGGCCCCGGGCCCCGATTCCCGAACCGCCCTCGGTGAAAGCGTGCTTCGCGCCGGAACCGCCGCCCGCTCGACCGCCGCCCCCTCCGATGACGCCCCCGTTCCGTCCTGGAAGACCGCCCCCAGAGCGAGCCCCGGCAGCAGTGGGCCGACCACCGGTACCGAACCCGCCCTGGAACGCTTCGCCCACACCGAACGCCTTACCGCCGCGAGCGGCGGCTTGGCCGGGAGTAGCCGTCGTACGGCCAAAGGCGTCCTTGGTCTGCGGCCCGCCCTTGACCTGGCTGTTGCCCGGCACGCCCACGATCGGCCCACTATTGGTGGCGGGGCCGGGACCACCACCGTTGCCGCCCGTTGTGGGTCCAACGGGCGCGCCGGTGTTGGTGCTCGGGCTGGTGGGATTGGTGGAGAGTGTGTTGGTCCCGGACGTACTGGGCAACGTGATCGTCGTCGGACCGTCCGCCCCGGCACCAGGACCGTAGTTCTTGACCGACGGCAACTTGGGAGCCGGCTGCGCCGTACCGCCCTTGACACCTGAATCGGTCGGTGGCGGCGCCGCCTTCGTGTTTGCCGGCTTCGGCATTCCCTGGTCGGTGGTCCTCGACGCCCGCGGTGAGGGGCTGCTGGTGGTAGCCGACACCGTTCCAGGATTGGTGTAGCCGATACCGGCCATGACGGCGCTCAGAGCCGGTGCGCCTGCGGACGGATCGGAAGGAGCCACAGTGACATCGTGGACATCGTCGCCGCGGTAGTAGGCCGGCGGGGGCTTCAGGATGGGGGCGGCTACGCGGTAGTGCATCGCGAGGGTCTGCATCACCGCGGCCGCTTCGGCCTTCTTCTGGTCGGCGACCGCCGTCTTGGTGTCCTCGTCGTCGCCGCCGAAGAGGGCGGAGACGGTGTCGCCGACGCCGTCGGTGAACTGGTCCCAGCCGTTGGGCTCTTCGGGCATGTCGCGCTTGGCCTTGGAGATGGCCTCGGAGAGCGCCTTGAGGGTGTTGGCCGCGTCGTTGGCGTAGGAGGCCGTGTTGTTGATGGTGGCGGCGAGTTGGAGCATGCGGCTGTGGAAGGCGTCGCTGGTGCTGCCCTCCCAGGTGACGGCGGCCTCGGTGCTGGCGCGGGTGAGGGTGGCGCGGATGGCCTTGAGGGTGTCGGCGGCGCGGCGCCAGGGGTCGCTGGCGGCCATCACCTCGCCGGGGTTGAGGGCCTGGGCCATCTTGCGGAGTTCGGCGTGGCTGTAGTCGTTGAACTTGGTGTAGCCCGACCCGCTCATCGGTGGCCCTCTCCGTTCTTCCGGGACTGCTGTTGTGGGGTGCTCATCGCTCGGACTTCCCGCCGGAGTGCTTGGCCGGGGCGACGGTCTGGGCGTAGGCGGCCGCGCTGGTGGCGGAGGGGTTGGCGACCGACCAGCCGTCGTCGCCGAGCTTGAACTTGCCCACGGTGTGGCGTTCCTGCTCCTCGTAGTTGGTCGCGGTGAGTTCGGCCTTCTTCTGGGCCTCGTCGACGGCGTCCTGGAGCTGGTTGAGGACGTCGCGCAGGCCGTCCCGCATGGTCTGGTACCGGTTGTGGACCTCGGTGGCCTCGGCGAAGGTGCCGAAGGCGTTCTGGCCGACGCCGCTCTGGCCGTGCGCCTTCGTGCCGTCGGCGTGGTGCTGGAACTCCGCGAGGAGTCCGCGGACCTGGGCGGCGAAGGCCCGTAGCTGCTCGACCTCGACGCGGTAGCCGCCGCCGGCCGGTCCGGTCCCTGTCGTCCCCGTTGCCACTTTCCGGCGCCTCCCCCGTGCGTCCGTTTCTGGGCCGTCCCGCGGACGGCTTCCGGAAGACTCATGTCTAACACATGCCCCGCGCCCGGAGAACGGCGCGCGGGACGAACCGCCGGGGCCTGCCGGGCCGTCAGTTCGCGGACGTGCCCTCCTGCAGGGCGGCGAGGGTGCGGCGGCAGAGCGCGTCGGCGTGCCGGGTGGTTTCGGGGAGGCGGTACGCGCGGGCGAGGGCCAGGGTGGTGTCGACGGCTTCGGCGAGGCCGATGCGGTGGCCGACGGAGACGAACACCGGTTTGACGCCGGCCCGGGTGCGGACGGCGCGTCCGACCTCCTCTCCGGTGGCCGGGTCGGTGAGCGGGGTCCAGGAGCCGCGGGGGGCGTCGGGGTCGCGGTGGTCGAAGGTGAACGGGGTCTTGGCGACGCCGATGGTCCGCAGGCCGGTGAGGACGCCGAGGTGGCTGGCGAGGCCGAGGCGGCGCGGGTGGGCGAGGCCGTAGCCGTCGCAGACGACGGTGCCGGGGGTGTGGGTGAGCCGGTCGAGGGCGTGCAGGACGGTGGGGAGTTCGCGGAACGCGAGCAGGCCGGGGACGTAGGGGAAGGCGATCCGGTCGACGGCGGTGGTCTGTTCGACGACGGCCAGGCTGCCGAGGTCGAGCACCACGGCGGCGGCGACCACGAGGTCCCGTTCGTCGTCGTACGCGACGTCGACGCCGGCGATCAGGTGGTCGTGGGGGCCGCCGGCGGTGGCGGGGCCGGGCCCGTGCGGGCGGACGAGCGGGCGCAGCCGTTCCTGTTCGGCGATCGCCTCGGTCTCGGTGGTGGGCCAGTCGGCGACGGGCACGGCGTTCCCCCTGGTGCGTGGACGGTTCGGTCCCGTTCACCGTACCGAGCGGGGCGTGGCGGGATCGGCCGGGGCGTGGCGGGACCGGCCGGGGCGTGACCGGTCCGGCGGGGGCGGACGACCCCGTGGTGAGTCCGTGCGCCCCCCGTGCCCCGGATCCGGCGGATTAGGCTGGACTTACCGAACTCCCGTGCCGGGTAGGAGCGTTCCGCACCGGCACCACCGCCCGCCCGTTCCCCGACGTGCGAAGGACCGACGCCATGCCGCGCCCGACCACCCCCCAGATCTGCCTCGGCACCTTCACCGTCGTCGCCTCAACCGTGGCGCTGCTGGCCGTCTCGGGCGCCGCGGGCGTCCTGGAGGTCGCGGTGGTGGTGGGCTTCGCGCTCGCGCTCGGCACGCTGGTGACGCTCGTGACCCTGCTGTCGGTGCCGACCGTTCCCGCGCCGGAGGCCACGCCCACCACGGCACCGGCCGTGGCCTCCGCCTCGCCTGCCGCTACTGCTGCTGCCGCCGCTGGACAGGAATACGCCCGGCAGCACTGAGGCACCACCGGGCGGTACCGGGTCGGCGGCCGGCGGCGGCCGGCGGCGGTTGTCCACGGACGGGTCAGGTCGTGGTGACCACCACGGTCTTCGCGGCCTTGTCGTGGACGCACTGGCGGTACGGCTTGTCGAAGACGCCGAACAGGCCGTCGATCACCCACCAGAGCGCGGCGCAGCAGATCACCGCGGGGAGGATGAAGACGGCCGACCTGGTCCAGGCGGCGGACTGCGTCGGCACGTTGCCGTCGATCAGCATGGCCGCCCGGATCTTCATCGCCTTCTTGCCGAGGGTCTGACCGTCCCGGCTGAGCATCACGCCGTCGTAGATCAGCCACAGCGCGCAGGCGAGCCAGAACGCGCCGGCCGAGCCGGAGCGGTCGCTGAGGCTGGCGAAGGGCAGCACCACGAGGAGCGCCACGGCCTGCACCAGCACGTAGTCGATCAGTCGCGCGAGGATCCGGTTCGGCCAGCTGCCGAGGGGCGGCATGCCGGGCACGGGGCCGGTGCCCGGAGCGCCGTAGCCGGTGGGGCCGTAGCCGGGCGGCGGCTTGTCGTACGGCGACTGGCCGTAGGGGCTCTGCCCGTACGGCGAACCGCCGGGGGTGCCGCCGTAGTCGCCGCCGTACGCGCCGGGGCGGTCGTAGGGGCTGCCGGAGGGCGGCGGGGTGGAGCCGGGCGGCGGGGTCCCGGACGGGTCCGACGGCGCACCTTCGGGCGTGCCGCCGCCCGGCTGCGGGGGCTGCTTGTCGAAGGAGGGCTGACCGCCCCCCTCCGGCTCGGGGCCTGAGGGGTTGTAGGAGCTCATGCCCCCGAGTAGACCATCACACATTCACCGAACTTCGGATATTTAGTCCGTTTTGCCTGGTTGCCTTGTCGCCGCTGCGCCCGTCGCCCCGGGTGCCGACGGTCAGGACCGGACCACCCGGGTACGGGCCGCGCGGTCGTGCCAGCCGCGCCGGGCGGGGCGGTCGAACAGGGGCCAGACCAGGCCCAGCAGCAGGACCGCGGAGACGTTCCTGACCAGCCATCGGCAGAGCGAGCGGCCGAAGCTCAGCCGGGTCCGGGCGGCCCCGGGAGCCGCGGCGACCACCCGGATCCGGGCCAGCCGCTTGCCGAAGGTCTGGCCGGTGCGAGCGGTCGGGAGGACTTCGTAGAGCAGGCCGACGAAGGCGAGGATGCCGAGCAGGACGGCGACCTTGCCCACCACCACGCCGTCGACCAGCCAGACGTCGACCTGGCGGCGGGTGAGCGAGCTGGCCATCCGGGCCTGGTCGAGCTTGCGCTGGATGTGGGTCAGCACGGAGTTGCCGAGCGGGACGGCGGCGGCGGTGGCGGCCACGGCCAGCACGACGGTGTCCACCAGCCGGGCGACCAGCCGCCGCCCCAGGCCGGCCGGGGCGGGAGCGGCGACCCGGCGACGCGCGGCCGGGCGCGGCGTGGGCACGGCGGCGGGGCCGGGGCCGGGGGTACGGGCCGCCGAGCGCACCACGGCAGGCGCCGCCGGTACCCCGGATGCCGCCGGCGCCACGGACGCGGTCGCGGACGCGGACGCGGACGCGGACACCGGCACGGGCTGGGGCTCGGAGGCGGCCACGGACACCGGAACCGGAGCCGGCACGACGGCCCGCACGCCGGCCACCGGCGCCGCGGCGGGCTCCACCCGCTCGGCGGCCGCCCGCTCGACCACCGACGGCTCGACGGTGGTCGGCCCGACCGCCTCGGGTTCCCTCACCACGGCCGCGTCCGTACCCGCACCCGCACGACGCGCACCCACACCCGCACCCGCACCCGCACCCGCACCCGCACCCGCCGGGGACGCCACGGACGGCCTCGGCGACGGCTCCGCCCCGGGCAGCACTCCCCAGGAGACCCAACGGGGAGCGCCGCCCGTCTCCATCAGCCCCCGCTGCGCCCGGGGGTCGGCCTGCCAGCCCGGCGGTTCCTCACCCACCGTGCCGGGCTCCGGCGTGTCGGCCCCCACGGCGGCGGCCCCGGCCGTGTGGAACACCGGCCCGCCCGTCAGCTGCGGCCCGAAGCTGAACGACGCCCCGCCCGACGTCTGGTCCAGGTACACCGGCCCGGTCTCCCCGGTCGACGTCTCCGGAGCCCGCGCCGGCCGCAACTCCGGAACCGCGGCCGAAACCGCCCCGCCCGCCGCCGGGTCGTCGGCCGACAGCGCGACCGGCCCCGCGACCGCCTCCGCGACCACCTCCGGCGCCGGAGCCGCGACCGCCTCCACCTCCGGCACCACCGGCGGCGGCACGAACCGCGCCCCGACCCCCGCACCCACGCCGGCCGCCGCGCCACTGCGGCGGGACACGAACCGGGGCGGCTCCAGCACCTCGCCCTCGGCGGGCGCGGGCCGGCTGGTCCCGGGCACCCACGCCGTACCGCCCCAGTAGCGGACGAAGCCGGGCACCGAGGGGTCGGGGTAGTAGCCCGGAGTGGGGCCGACGGCCGTCTCCTCGCCGCCGGCGAAGGGCCGGTCCGTCATGGGGGTCTTCTTTCCTCGCAGGGCCGATGCGGCGCGCCCGGCGAGCGGTTCGCGCGACAACGGCTCGGGCGACCCGGGTGGCTTCGACGTCGGCGCGCGCGAGGGTACCGCCGGATGGGCGGACAGTCGCCGGGCAGTCACAAAGGGTAGTACCTCGGAAGCCCGGTGGTTGGAACTTGGCCAATCACCGGACAGCCCGGGCCCACCCGGGGTAAGGACAGGGGCGCGAAGTGCCTCTCCGCACTCCCCACCCCACCGCCTTCACACCCCCTCCCCGGGGACCCCCGCGCCCGCACCCGCGTCCGCGGTACTCGCGAGAAGTCGGAGAAATTCCCGGAAACGCGTGTAAGAGCGCCCGCGACCCGCACTCTCCAAGGTCACAGGGCCCGAAACCGGGCACGAACCGCAGGCGCACCGCACGCACACCGCGGGCGCACCGCAGACGCACCGCAAGCAGAGAGGAACGATCATGGAGCGACCGACGAGCGTGGTCGAGCACGAACTGGAGCTCAACCTGGTGCTCTCCCCCGAGCACAGCGTCCCCGTCCCGGCCCGGCTGTCCTACGGCAGCCACGACCCGTACGCCGTGCACATCACCTTCCACCTGGACACCGGCTCGCCGGTCACCTGGGTGTTCGCCCGCGAGCTGCTGGTGGAGGGCACCTTCCGCCCGTGCGGGCAGGGCGACGTGCGGATCTGGCCGACCCGGTCGGGCCGGCGCAGCGTGCTCTGCATGGCGCTGAGCTCGCCGGCCGGGGACGCGCTGCTGGAGGCGCCGCTGCCCGCGGTGGCCGCCTGGCTGGAGCGGGCGCACCGGCTGGTGCCGCCGGGCAGCGAGATGGCCGCGCTGGACATGGACGGCTCGCTGGCCGAGCTGCTCGCGTGACGGACGGCACCCGGCAGGACCGCTCCCGAAGGCACCGCCGCCCGCCGGAGCGCCACCACCCACAGCAGCGCCGGCCCCGGGAACCGCACGGCCCCCGGCCGGGCGCCCCCGACGACTCAGCGGGCCGCGGGGGCCTGCTGACGGTCGTGCGCGGAGCCCTGGCGGTCGCTGCCCGTCCGCTGGCCCGGCAGCGGGACGAGCGGAGCGCCGGCGGAGCGCCGCCGCGCCCGCGTCCGTAGCGCGGCCGCCAGCAGGAAGCAGATCCCGACCAGGGGGTAGACGGAGGTCGGGATCTGGCGCAGCGGCCCCATGTGCAGGACCGCCGCGCCCTGCGGCTTGGCGGCCCACATGGCGAAGGAGAGGAAGGCGACCAGCGTGGCCCCGAAGGCGGCGCGCCAGCGCCGCTTGCGGACGGCGGCCGGGCGGGCCTGCTCGACCGCCGCCTCGCAGGCGAGCAGGGCGAGCACGGGGACGCACCACACCCAGTGGTGGGTCCAGCTGATCGGCGAGATGAGCACCGCGGTGACGGCGGCGCAGCAGACGCCCCACGCCTCGGCGCGCGGCAGCCAGCGGGAGCTGCCCGCGGCCCAGGCGGCGACGGCGAGGCCGGCCACCGCGACCAGGCCCGCGCCGAGGGTGGCGACGGTGCCGGGCTCGGCGGTGTGCAGCAGCCGGGCGAAGGCGCCGCGGACCGACTGGTTGTCGACGATCTGGGTCTTGCCGACCCGCGAGGAGTCGTAGAGGTACTTGGTCCAGAAGCCCCAGGTGGCGTCGGGCAGGACCAGCGCGCCGATCAGGAAGGTGCCGAGGAAGGTGAGGCCGGCCACGAAGGCGGCCCGGATCCGGCCGGTGATCAGCAGGTAGACGGCGAACAGGCCGGGGGTGAGCTTGATGCCAGCGGCGATGCCGATCGCGACGCCCTTGCTGCGGCGGCCGTCGGGGCGGGTGAGGTCCCAGAGGATGAGGCAGGCCAGCGCGAGGTTGATCTGGCCGTAGCGCAGCGTGGTGAAGACGGGTTCGAGCCAGACCCCGCCGCCGGTGACCAGGATCACGCCGAGCGGGCGCAGTTCCCGGCGCGGCCAGCCGACGAGCTTGAACGACAGGTGGGTGAGGAGTGCGAGCAGCCCGAGGTTGCCGAGCGTGATCACGATCCGCAGGAGCGGCACCGGGAACCAGGTCGTCGGCACGAACAGCATCGCGGCGAACGGCGGGTAGGTGGCGGGCAGGTTCCACTCGGTGACCCGCAGGCCGTAGAGGTCGTCGCCGTTGGCCACCGCAGCGCCCTCGGCCCGGTAGACGATCATGTCGACCATCGAGGTGTGGACGAAGTGCCGGACCACCGCGTAGACCACGAGGGACAGCAGTGCCACGGCGGAGACGGCCAGCAGGGGTCGGCGCGGGGCCTCGCGCAGGGCTCGCGCGGGAGCGCCGAGGGCGTCCTTGAGGCGGTCCGACAGGGGGGCGGGCGCGGGGTCGGGTGCGGTCCGCACCGGGCTGCGCTCGTCTTGCACCGCTGTCACTGTTCGCTCCGTCCACCGCTCGACCAACCAGCGACGATACCGGATGGCCGCCGGGCGGTCCCGAGCCCGGGCGATCACTGAGAGTAGCGAAACGCCCCGGCCGGCCGTGCTCCGTTGCGGGCGGAGCACGGCCGGCCGGGGTTCCGGGGAGGGTCGGGAGAGGCCCGGGACCGGCTCAGCCGGTATAGGCGCCGAGGGCCCGGGTGAAGTCCAGCGGCTGCTGGGCGATGCTGCTGCAGGTGGCGTCGGCGTAGGCCTTGGCGCCGCCCTCGCAGGCCTTGTCGCGGGTGCCGGACCACATCGCCAGCCAGGCCAGGTGCTTGGTCCTGGCGAAGTCGGCGAGCTGCTTGGCGTCGGCGACGGTGAAGATCTCGCTGGCCACGTCGTTGACGCCGATCATCGGGGTGACCGCGACCTTGCGCCAGGCGGCGGCGTCGTCCACGCCGAGCACGCTCTTCACCTGGGCCTGGGTGGCGGTGGCGGCGGCGATGGCGTACTTGCCCATCTGGCCCTGCGGGTTGGGGGCGACGCCGTCGCCGAAGTCCATCGCCATGATGTTCACGGCGCCGATCGCGACGCCGTTGTTCTTGGCGTCGGCGACAAGGTTGACGCCCTCCTGGGTCAGGCCGGAGGGCAGGGCGGGCAGGGTGAAGGAGACGTCCAGGGCCTTGCCCTTCGCGGCGGCGTTCTTCTGCAGTTGCGCGATGGCCTGGGCGCGGCGGGTGTTGGCCGCGGTGTTGCTGATCGCGCCGCCCTCGACGTCGAAGTCGACCTTGGTCAGGCCGAAGGCGTCGACGGTCCTCTGGTAGACCCCCGTGAGGTCGGCCACCGAGGAGCAGGCGAGGGCCAGTTCGCTGCCGTTGGCGCCGCCGAAGGAGACCCGGACGTCGCCGCCGACCGCGCGCAGCGCGCCGATCTGGGCGGCCACCGCGTCGGCGGAGAGTTCGCTGACGCTGCCCCACTTGGGGGTGCAGCCGCCGCCGGAGACGACGAAGGCGAGGTTGAAGTTCTTCACGCCGGTGGCCTTGGCGGTGGCGACGAGGTCGTACGGCGGGTAGAGGGAGGTGTCGACGTACGGGGCGAAGCCGGCGCCGGTGACCGGGGCGGGGGTGCCGGTCGCGGTCGCGGTGGGCGTGGGGGTGGCGGTCGCGGTGGGCGCCGGGGTGGTGGGCTTGGTCGTGGCGGTCGGGCTCGGCGGCGCCGTGGTGGGCTTGGCGGTCGCGGTCGCCGTCGCGGTGGGTGCCGTGGTCGCGGTCGGCGAGGCGGTGGGCGTGCCGGTCGGACGGCCCGAGGGGGTCGGCGGGGTGCCGTCGCCGGCCTTGCAGGAGACGTTGTTGATCAGGCAGTTGGCGGGCTCGGCCTGGGCGGCCGCACCGGTGCCCTGGGCGACGAAGCCGACCACCACGCTCTTGCCCGGCTCCAGGCGCTTGTTCCAGGACTCGGGCTTGACGGTGATGTGCCGGCCCTCGGCGCTGAAGGTGGCGTTCCAGAGCGAGTCGATCTTCGCCCCGGCCGGCAGGTCGAAGCTCAGCGTCCAGTTCTCGATCGCCTTGCCGTCCGGGTTGCTGACCAGGTACTGCCCGGTGTAGCCGGAGTCCCAGGTGCTGGTGCGGCTGTAGACGGCGCCGAGCGAGGCGGCGCTGGCCGAGGAGGCGAGGACGACGACGCCGCCGGCGACCAGCGCGGCGGCCACCGCCGAGGCTCCGAGGACGACGCCCTTGCGGCTGCGCCGGCGGCGCCCTGAACGGCGGTTGGGCTGGGTCGTCATGGTGCGGATACCTCCGGCGGGGTGGCGGGGGCCGGGGCCGCCACGGCCCGGCACGAGGTCCGTGGACCCGGTGCGGGCGGCGCGCCCGGGCTCGGTCGGGTGACCGGCGCGGACGACGCTAGTGGGGCCGGATGGCCGGAAACGCCCCCCTCAGCGAGGGGTACAACTCCCTTAGGGCCCGCTTAAGGAAGAGCCGCGGCTGAGGACCGCGGCGCGGGCCGCCGCGGCACGCCGCCGCCGTTCAGCGCTGGAACAGCGCGCTGCGGCTGCGCCGCCGGCTGGCCCGGGACGGGGCGCGGTCGGCCCGCGGCCGCAGCCGCAGCCGGATCTCCGCGCCGCCGAGCACGGCCGAGCGGCCGAGCGCGAGGTCACCGCCGGTGGCCTCGGCGAGCTTGCGGACGATGTCCAGGCCGAGGCCGGTGGAGCCGTCGCCGCCTTGGCCCTGGCCGCGCTGGAGGGCCGACTCCGGGTCGGTGAAGCCCGGCCCGGCGTCGCCGACCAGGACGATGACCGCGCTGTCGGTGACCAGCACGTCGACCGAGAAGGCGGTGCCGATGACGGTGTGCCGGAACACGTTGCCGAGCAGGGCGTCCACGGCGGCGGCCAGGTCGCCGCGCTGCACCGGCACCGGGGCCGGCCGGTCGGCCCCGGCCAGCTGCCAGCGGCGCCCCTCGTCCTCGGCGAGCGCGGACCAGAACCCGACCCGTTCCCGGATCACCTCGGCGGCGTCGCAGCCGACGGTGACGGCGGGCGCGTCCTCGGGGGCGCGGCGGGCCGAGCGGATGATCTGGTCGACCTCGCGCTCGAGTTGGGAGACGGCGTGCCGGGTGGCGTCGGCGGCGTCGCCCTCGCCGAGCGAGGCGGCGTTGAGCCGCAGCACGGTGAGCGGGGTGCGCAGCCGGTGCGACAGGTCGGCGGCCAACTCGCGTTCGGCGGCCAGCAGGTGGACGACGCGGTCGGCCATCGCGTTGAACGCCTGGCCGGCTTCGCGCAGTTCCTCGGGGCTGCCGGCGCTCTCCCGGCCGTCGACCGGCACCCGGACGGCGAGGTTGCCGGAGCCGAGCGAGCGGGCGGCGGCGGCCAGCCGGCGGGCGGAGGCGACGATCCGGGCGCCCATCCGGTCGGCGACCAGGACGGAGATGGCCACCAGCGCCAGCGCGACGGCCGACAGCACCAGCCAGGCGGTGGCGACGCCCCGGGTGAGGTCGCCGTCGGCGACGAACACCTCGACCACGGCGGTCCGGCCGGTGTCGACGGCGACCGGCTGGAGCAGGGCGTAGCCGCCGGGGACCTCGACGGTGAAGGAGCGGCCCTGGCCGCCGGCGGTGGCCACGTCGTCGGCCGGGGCGCGGGCCTCGCCGATGGTCACGCCGCCGTCCGGCCCGACCATCGCCGTCCCGGCGGACGTGCCGCCGGTCGCCGCGCCCGGTGCGGCCGGCAGCGGCAGGTGCACCGCCATCCGCCGCTGGGCGCCGGCGTCGGTGCTGGCCACGGCGCGGGCGATGGCGTCCTGGTCGGTGGTGATGGCGAGGGCCGGGCCGAGCGCCGCCGCCTGGCGCTCGGCCGCCGTGAACGAGCGGTCGCGGGCGGTCTGTTGGACCATCAGCCCGAGCGGGATGAGGAAGGCCAGCGCGACCATGGTGGTCCCGGCCACGGCCGCCTTGATGAGGGCCCAGCGCAGCGAGTGCCCGAACCGCCTCACGTCCGGTGCTCCGCGAGAGCGGGCCCGGGTCCGGCCGCCTCCAGCCGGACCCCGACGCCGCGCACGGTGTGCAGGTAGCGCGGGTTGGAGGCGGTCTCGCCGAGTTTGCGGCGCAGCCAGGAGAGGTGGACGTCGATGGTCTGGTCGCCGCCGTAAGTCTGGCGCCACACCTCGGCCAGGATCTCCTTGCGCGGCACCACCACTCCGGGGCGGGCGGCGAGGAAGGCCAGCAGGTCGAACTCACGCCGGGTCAGGTCGAGGGCGCGGCCGTCCAGGGAGGCCTCGCGGCGCTGGAGGTCGATGGCGAGTCCGCCGACCTTGAGCACCTGGGCGGCCGGTGCGGCGCCGCCGCCGAGCCGGCGCAGCACCGCGGCCATCCTCGCGCTGAGGTGTTCCCCGGAGAACGGTTTCACCAGGTAGTCGTCGGCGCCGTCGTTGAGCAGCCGGACGATCTCGGCCTCGTCGTCCCGGGCGGTGGAGATGATCACCGGCACGTTGGTCAGGCCGCGGATCATCTTCAGTGCCTCGCTGCCGTCCAGATCGGGCAGGCCGAGGTCGAGGATCACCAGGTCGCAGCCGACCTGGGCGACCTCGCGCAGCGCCTCAAGTGCCGTGCCCACACTGCGGACCGCGTGACCGGTGTCGGTCAGGTGCCGGATGAGGGCGGAGCGTACGAAGGGGTCGTCCTCGACCACGAGCACTGTTGCCATGGCCCTGCACGGTACGCCATCGGGATCCGCCGGTCCGTACCTCGGGTGGGTCCGGCGGCGGCCGCCGGGTCGCGCGCCACGGCGGCCGCCGGGCCGGGGGCGGACCGTTCCGGTGCGACCCTGGCGGCCGGTGCGACCTGCCCGCGGAACGGCAGGGGTGCCCGGGCGTCGGGGCTCCCGGGTACGGCAGGATGTGCGGACGATGCGGAACGGACTGGTACAGCTCGGCGCCTGGGCGGCGGCCACCGGGGCGGCGGTGGCGCTGTCCTGGTTCGGTGTGCACGCGGTGCTGACCGGAGCCGCGTTCGAGCAGCCCACGGCGCTGCCGCTGCCGTCGCCGGCCGCCACCGGGGCGTGGACGCCGACGCCCGCCGCACCGGCCCCGGCGCAGTCGGCGGCGCGGCCGGAGCCGCCCGCCCCGGCCTCCGCCACGGCCCCGGCGGCCACCCCGCACAGCGCGGCGCCGTCCAGTGCCCAGCCCTCCTCGCGCCGTCCGACGCCGACCGCCACCGCCACGTCCTCGGTCAGCAGTTACCCGGTTCCGGGCGGCAGGGTCGCCCTGGACCTGCGGGCCGACAGCGCCTCGCTGGTGTCCGCGACCCCGGACCCGGGCTGGCAGATGCAGGTGTGGAACGGTCCGCAGTGGCTGCGGGTGGACTTCACCAAGGGCAACCAGGCCAACTCGGTCTTCGTGACGTGGAACGGCCATCCGCCGACCGTGGAGACGGCGGTCCGCTGACCGGGCGCGGGAGCGGCCCCCGGTCACCAGCGCTCGAACGGCACGTACCCCGGCAGGTAGGGGCCGCGGTAGCGGGACCGGTCGACCAGGGTGTGCCGGGTGCCGCCGGGCACCCCGATCGCGGCCAGCACCACCGTCCCGTACCGGTCCCGCACCTCGTACGGCTCGGCGAGCGCCCCGGCGCCGCGGTCGACCGCGTAGTCGTACGCGTAGTGGACGTCCGGCACGGCCACCGCGAGGTCGACGACGCCGTCGCCGTGCCGGGCCAGGTGCCCGGCCAGCTCCCGGCCGCGCGGCCCGGTCACCTGGACCGGGGAGGTGAGCACGAACCTGGTCCCGGGCGCGTCCAGGACGTACGAGACGGTCTCCGGTTCGCCGGTCTCGGGGCCGGCGTAGGCGGTACAGCGCAGGCCGAGCGCGGTGGCGTAGCGGCGGGCCGCCCGCCGGGCGTCGCCGACCGCGAAGACCACCGCGTCGGCGCGCCCCATCGGGACGAGGTCGGGTTCCCCTCCCCCGGCCCGGAGGCCGGGAGCTGCCCCCGGGCCGGCGGTGAGCAGCGCGGGTTCGGCGGCGGTGTCGGTCATGACGGCCCTCCCGGTGGGCGTGCGGGACCACGGTTGTCCCGTGGGCCTGTGCGGCACGGCGCACGGGGTCGTGGCTGGAGGGTGGCGCCGGGGCGACCGTCGCGCAACTGTTCCGTTTCCTCCTGGTCAAGGTGTGCGCCGGGGCGGGAGAATCGGCCCCAGCGCTGTACAGAATGCCCACCGGAGGAGGAGCCCGCGATGCCCCCCGCCCACCCCCCGAGCGTCCCCGACTCCCCTGCCGGGCAAGGCCCTTCCGGCCCGGCGGGCGGCGGCAACGACGCGATCGACGCCCTGGACGGCCGGCTGATCCGGCTGCTCGCGGAGGAGCCGCGGATCGGTGTGCTGGAGTGTTCGCGCCGGCTGCAGGTGGCCCGCGGCACGGTGCAGGCGCGGCTGGACCGGCTCCAGGCCAAGGGGGTGATCGGCGGTTTCGGTCCGGAGGTGGATCCGGCGGCGCTGGGCTACCCGGTGACGGCCTTCGCCACGCTGGAGATCTCCCAGGGCCAGGGCAGCGACGTGCGGGCGCACCTGGCGGCGGTGCCGGAGGTGCTGGAGCTGCACACGATCACCGGGCGCGGGGACATGATGGTGCGGATCGTGGCCCGGTCCAACGCGGATCTGCAGCGGGTGATCGACCGGGTGGTCGGCTTCGACGGGATCGTCCGCTCCTCGACGGCGATCGCGCTGGAGAACCCGGTGCCGTACCGGATCCTGCCGCTGGTGGACCAGGCCGCCGCCGAGTAGCGCGGGAGCGCCGGTCGCCGGCTCAGCAGCTGGGGACGGCCCCGCCGGCGTGCAGCGCCTCCAGCGCGGCGACGGCCTCGCCCAGCGTGCCCACCGGGACGAGCCGCAGCCCCGCGGGCGTGTTCACCTTGGCGTCCGCGCACTCGTCCTTGGGCAGCAGGAACACCGTCGCCCCGTCCCGGGCGGCCGCCTGGGTCTTCAACGGCACCCCGCCGACCGGGCCGATCACGCCCTGGTCGTCGATGGTCCCGGTGCCCGCGATGTTCGTCCCGCCGGTGAGGTCGCCGCCCTTGCCGTCCCCGGCGAGCTTGTCGACGATGCCCAGCGCCAGCATCTGGCCGGCGCTCGGGCCGCCGATGTCGCCGAGGTCGACCTTCACCTTCACCTGGTCGGGCGAGAGGTGCAGGTAGGAGAGCGCGGCCATGGCGGCGCTGTTCTGCGACTCGGTCATCTGCCGGGCGGTCTCCTCCTCGGCCTTGGCCGGGTCGCCCGCCGGGTAGACCGTCTCGGTCGGCCGGATCGCCTCGTCCCGGTCGAACCAGGCCTGCATCGAGCGCCAGAAGGTGGTCCGCTCCCCGGCGTTGGTCGCCGAGATGGTGACCATCCGCAGCTGGCCCTGCGTGGTCCGCACCGGTGCGCCGGTGATGGTGAGCACCGGCTTGTCCTGGTAGCTGCCGAGGGTGTCCGCGGTGATGCCCGGCCAGGTCAGGGTGTACGGCAGCGGGACGAAGGCGGCCACGCCGAACAGCGAAGCGACGAGGACCCCGCACAGCGTGAGCGCGCGGGTCCGGGGAGCGGTCAGGGCCTTGGCAAGCTTGGTGTCGGACACAGGGGCATCCAAACACACCCGGGCCGCCGCCAAGGCACTACCGCAGGGCGTCGGCCACCTCGGTCGCGGCCTCCACGACCCGGGGGCCGACCCGCTCGGGGACCAGTCCGTTCAGCATCACCACGCCGACGCTGCCCTCGATGCCGCTCAGCCCGACCAGCGCGGCGGCCGCGCCGCACGCCCCGGACTGCTCCTCCGCGCGGGTGATGACGAAGCCCTGCTCCGGGCGGCGCTGGCTGGGGAAGCCGCGCGCCTCCAGGATCGCCCGGCCGGCGGCGCTCTCCCCCAGCGGGTGGCGCAGCCCGGTCCGGTAGGCGACGTGGAAGTCGGTCCAGCTGGGCTCGACCACCGCGACGGCCAGCGCCTCGTTGCCGTCCACCAGGGTGAGGTGGGCGGTCGCGCCGAGGTCCTCGGCCAGGCTGCGCAGGGCCGGCAGCGCCGCCTCGCGCAGCAGCGGGTGCACCCGGTGGGCCAGCCGCAGGACGCCGAGGCCGACCCGGGCCCGGCCGCCGATGTCCCGGCGGACCAGCCCGTGCTGCTCCAGGGTGGCCAGCAGCCGGTAGACGACCGTCCGGTTGACGGCGAGCCGGGCCGCCAGCTCGGTGACGGTGAGCCCGCGCTCGGAGTCGGCGAGGAGCTTGAGGACCCGGACGCCACGGTCCAGGGTCTGGGAGGTCTCTGCAGTCACGACGCGCAATTCCTTTCCGCGGCGGGTCGCGGAGCGGCGGCGCCGGTCCGGGACTCAGGTGTCGCGCGCAGGTGGGTGGCCGCGCTCGGGCCGCGGAGTGTCGTCCTTGACGCCCTGGCGGTCCTGCGGCGCCCGTCCCGCGGGGGTTTCCCAGCGGGGGAGCGTGTGGGAAAGGTAGTGAAGGAATTCTCGCGACGGAAGTACTTGTCCAAAATTCGGGCATGATCGTTTTCTCTGCACCCGACGAATACGGGCAAATTGCCACGTTTCACCGGTCACGGCAGAGTGCAAGTTCGAACACAGTCCGAAGTCCGGACAACCCGGTCGGAGGGGGGCGTTCCGCGACCGCCTCCGCACCCCGGTCCGCGCGGCGGGGCGTGGGCCGTCAGAGCAGGTTGCGCAGCACCGTCCAGGTCACCGCGACACCGAGCAGCACCGCGGTGCCGCGCCGCTCCAGCGGGGGCCGCCAGCTCCGCCCGGCGAGGCCGTGCCGCAGCCAGGTGAGGTAGAGCAGGGCGACCAGCGGCAGCGAGAGCAGCAGCGCCGCGTTGTCCTGCCAGGCCGCCGCGAGGTCGCCGTGCATCAGGTCGTACGTCATCCGGGTCCCGCCGCAGCCCGGACACTGCAGGCCGGTGACCTTACGGAACGGGCAGAACGGCAGCACCTGTCCGGGCAGGTGCGGGTTCCGCGACCACAGGTACGCGGCGCCGGCCAGACCGCCCACGGCCACCGCCACCGGTGGCAGGGCGGTGCGCAGCCGGGCCCGGAGCTCCGGCCGCGCGGGCACGGCGACGCCGCCCCGGCCGTGACGGCCGGGGCGGCGTTCCGCGAGGTGCTCGGGCAAGCTCAGCTGCGCAGCAGACGGCCCTGGGCGTCCGTACGGTCGTTGCTGGTCAGGAAGAGGATGCCGTCGATCAGCGCCCAGATGCCGAAGCCACCGCAGGTCAGCAGCTGGGCGATGCCCATGCCGATGTGACCGGTGTAGAAACGGCCGACGCCCAGGCCGCCGAGCAGGATCTGCAGGACGCCCGCGACGACCTTCGACTTGTCGGACAGCTCGGGCTGCTGCTGGGCGTAAGGGGGGTACGACACGTTCGGTGCGCTCCTTGTGACGACAGGCCCGGGTGCGACGTGGTTGTCGCGGCCTCGGGTCGGTGAGGTTGGCCGGCCGGATTCACCGGGACCGTGGCGACGCCCCGGAGGGGTCGGCGCACGGCTTTGACGGCCCGGAGGCGGCACAGCACGCGGAAGACTAGCGGATGATCACACCGGCTGTCTCCACATATCCTTCGCGTATACCTGAACGTCACATGACCCTATGGGTATGACCGGTTTACCGCTGAGGGACCGTTACTTCGCCCATTCCCGGATTCGGGCGATCCGCGCCTTCAATTGATTGGCCGTGGCCTGCGCGGTGAGCGGACCGCCGCACTGACGGCGCAGCTCGTTGTGAATGGTGCCGTGCGGCTGGCTGGTCCGGTGGTGCCAGGCCGCCACCAACGCGTTCAACTCCTTGCGCAGCTCGCGCAGTTCCTGGTGCGTCACGACCGGCCGCTGCTCGGCCGGCAGCTCCAGCAGGTCGGCCTCCTCGGCCGGCTTGCCCTTGCTGCGCTGGATCTGGCGGTGCTGGCGCTTCTGCAGCAGCATCTGCACCTGGTCCGGCTCCAGCAGGCCCGGGATGCCGAGGTAGTCCTCCTCCTCCTCGCTGCCCGGATGCGCCTGCATGCCGAACTCCATGGCGTTGTACAGCACCCGGTCGAAGACCGCGTCGGAGCCGATCGCCTCGTAGGAGAACTCCTCGCCCCCGGCGCCGTCCGGGCCGTCGTTGGCGCGCTCGGCCTCGGCGAGCAGCCGGTCCTCCTCGTCGAAGAGGCCCTCGCCCTCCTTCTTCGGCCGGTCCAGCACGTGGTCGCGCTGGAGCTCCATCTCGTTGGCGAAGCCCAGCAGCATCGGGATGGTCGGCAGGAAGACCGAGGCCGTCTCGCCGCGCTTGCGGGCGCGCACGAAGCGCCCGACGGCCTGGGCGAAGAACAGCGGGGTGGAGATCGAGGTCGCGTACACGCCCACGCACAGGCGCGGCACGTCGACGCCCTCGGACACCATGCGGACCGCGACCATCCAACGGGAGGTCCCGGCCGAGTAGTCGGAGATCCGCTTGGACGCCTCGGCCTCGTCGGAGAGGACCAGGGTGACCTTCTCGCCGCTGATCTCGCGCAGCATCTTGGCGTACGCGCGGGCCACCGTCTGGTCGGTGGCGATCACCAGGCCGCCGGCGTCCGGGATCGCCTTGCGGACCTCGGTGAGGCGGCGGTCGGCGGCCTGCAGCACGCTCGGGATCCACTCGCCCTGCGGGGCCAGCGCGGTGCGCCAGGCCTGGGCGATCAGGTCCTTGGTCATCGGCTCGCCGAGCCGCGCCTCCAGCTCGTCGCCGGACTTGGTCCGCCACCGCATGTTGCCGCTGTAGGAGAGGAAGATCACCGGC
Source organism: Kitasatospora sp. NPDC127111 (assembly GCF_042677465.1). Classification (NCBI taxonomy): domain Bacteria; kingdom Bacillati; phylum Actinomycetota; class Actinomycetes; order Kitasatosporales; family Streptomycetaceae; genus Kitasatospora; species Kitasatospora sp. NPDC127111. The sequence goes on along the minus strand of NZ_JBHXTG010000008.1, from coordinate 75,141 downwards.
CGGACGACGTGGTCGGCCAGCGCGTGCCCGTAGCCGTAGGTGTAGTCGGCCACCGACTTGCGGATGCCGTCGCTGCCCGCCTCGTACTGGACGAACGGGATCGGGTTGGTGTCGGAGCGGAACGGCGTCCCGGTCAGCGCCAGCCGGCGGGCGGCCGGCTCGAAGGCCTCGAAACAGGCCTCGCCCCAGGACTTCGAGTCACCGGCGTGGTGGATCTCGTCCATGATGACCAGCGTCTTGCGCGCCTCGGTCCGGTTGCGGTGCAGCATCGGGTTCACGCCGACGCCCGCGTAGGTGACCACGATGCCGTGGTACTCCCGGGAGAGCGGCCCGGAGGAGTACGCCGGGTCCAGCTTGATGCCTATCCGGGCGGCGGCCTCGGCCCACTGCTTCTTCAGGTGCTCGGTCGGGGCGACGACGGTGACCTGCTGCACCAGGTGGTTGTGCAGCAGGTACGAGGCCAGCGTCAGCGCGAAGGTGGTCTTACCGGCGCCCGGGGTGGCGACCGCGAGGAAGTCCCGCGGCTGGTTCTCGATGTACTTGTCCAGCGCACCCTGCTGCCAGGCCCGCAGCTTCCCGGCGGTGCCCCAGGGGGCACGGCCGGGGAAGGCCGGCGACAGGTGGTGCGAGGCGGCGGGCGACGCGTGGCCCGCGGCCCGGACGGGCGCGTGCGGCTCCTGCACGTCGGAGAAGAGCGGCATCGAGGAGGCGGCGGCAGTACTCACGGTCTCCGAGGGGGATCGTCGCAGGTCAGAGGCGGTTTCGCGGCTCCAGCCCACGGTCGGGGGGCAATCGGGCAACCCGCCCAGCGTACCGGTCCGGCGCCGGACGGGCGGCCAGGCCGGGCCCGCGCGCGGCTCCCCGCGGCCGGAAACGGATGTGACGTGGATCACGGCGACCGCTTCGGGGAAAGCGCGTAATCGCGACCACCCCATCGACTCTCACCAGGGTGAGGCCGCCCCACCCTCCACTGCCGTCACCCCGGCCTCACCGCACCGAGAAGACCCCACAGCACCGAGAAGGAAACGCGCCGTGCACGCCACCGTCGAAGAGACCGTCCAGGCCCGCCTGATCCTCACCACCCACCGCTCCGCCGCGCTGCGGGTCACCCTGTCCTACGGCCCGGAGGACCCGCTCGCGGTCCGGATGGCCTTCCCCGCCGAGTTCTCGCTCGACGAGCCGGACGACGGCCGGGGCCCGGAGGGCGGCCGGGACATCGTCTGGGTCTTCGCCCGCCAGCTGCTCACGGCCGGCCTGGAGCTGCCCGCCGGCGTCGGCGACGTCCACGTCCGGCCCGCGGCCGGCCGGCGCACCATGGTCGAGCTGCGCGCGCCCGAGGGCACCGCGCTGGTCCAGTTCGACAGCGCCGACCTGCGGCGCTTCCTGTGGCGCACCCGGATGGTCGTCCCCGAGGGCGAGGAGCACCTGCACCTGGACGCCGACCGGGCCCTCGCCGAGCTGCTGGGGTGAGGGACCGCCCGGCCTCAGGAGGACAGCCGGCGCATCAGGCGGACGCCCTGGGCCGCCGTCAGGTGCGGCAGGTACGCCTTGCCGATCGCCCGGGTGATGCTGGGCAGCGCCGCCGGGTCCGGGTACGCCATGTACAGCGGCCGGTACTCCGGCTGGAACTTCGCCTTGAACGCGAGCAGCGAGCGGAACCCGTACACCGGCTCCAGCACCCGGCCCATCCAGTCGAGCATCCGCTGCAGGCCGGTGGGTGCCGCGTTCTGCCCGGACCGGGCCAGCGGCGCGCCGGAGAGCGAGAGGAAGCGCGCCCCCTCCTCCTTGAAGCCGAGGGCGGCCGAGGCGATCAGGAACTCCGTCACCCCGCGGAAGCCGTCCGAGCGCCGGCGCATGAAGTCCAGCGTCCAGCCGACCGGCACGCCGTTCTCGTACACCGGCATCCAGCTGGTCAGCCCGTGCACCCGGCGCTCGCCGTCGACCGCGATCAGCAGCCGGACGGCCGGGTCGTCCAGCTCCTCCAGGCCGCCGAGGGTGAAGCCCATTTCGGGCAGGCCCTTCTCGGAGACCCACTCCTCCGAGATCGAGCGGATCTGGTCGCGCAGTGCGAGCGGCGCGTCGTGGTAGGACCACCACTCGGCGGTGATGCCCTGCTTGCCGGCCTTGTTCAGGGCGGTCCGGATGTCCTGCCACTTGCGGCCGGTGAAGGCCAGCTCGGGCAGCGCGACCACGGTGTCCTCGGCGACCTGCAGCGAGCGCCAGCCGAGCTGTCCGGCGGCGGCCCTGGTCTCCGGGGTGACGCTGTAGAAGCACGGCGTCCAGCCGCGGGCGTCGCAGTACCGGGCGAAGCCGGCCACCGCCCGGCGGCGGGCCTCCGGTTCGCCGAACGGGTCGCCCGTGGTGAGCGCCACGGTGGAGAGCACCCGGTAGGCGACGGCGGCCCGGCCCTCCTCGTCGAACCAGTAGTGGTTGCCGTCCCAGGTGGTGATGAAGGAGAGCGTCCCGCCGCCGTGCGACGTGAGCAGCGCCCGGGCGCGGGCCGCGTCCTCGGCGTCCGCGTGCACCACGGGCCGGCGGAAGGTCAGCAGCAGGGCGGTCAGCGCGACCGCCCAGAAGGCCAGCCCGCAGTACGTCTCCAGGAACCGGGCGAACGGTCCGACGGCGACCGGGTAGTCGGGCAGCAGGTCGTTGTAGGCGGGCGGCAGGAACTGGGCGGGCAGCCCGGCGAGCATGCCGCGGAAGGTCGCCCCCGGCTCGAACTGGCCGGCCGCCAGCACGCCGAGCCCGGCGTACGCGGCGGAGGCGGCCAGCATGGTGCCGCCGAGCAGTCCGGCGAGCCGGCCGAGCACCGCGGCGGGCAGCCGCAGGCGGAACCGCTGCCGGGTGGCCACCAGCAGGCCGGTGGTGAGCAGCGGCAGCAGCAGCGCCTCGACGAAGTACTGCAGCACGTCCCCCTCACCGGCGCCGGTCTCGGTGAACAGCCAGAGCAGCAGCGCGGCCCAGAGCAGCTCGGTGGCGACGGTGATCCGCCAGGCGAGCCGCAGGCCGCGCCGCAGCCCCTCGGCGAGCACCAGCAGCAGCGCCGGGAAGAGCGCGGCCATCAGCCGGGCCGGGGTGTCGAAGATCCGCTCGACGGCGTGCGCGCGGGCGCAGTCGTGGGCGGAGAGCGCGCAGAACTCGGCGACCTCGTCGGGGCTGAGCCGGTGGGAGAAGTACAGCTCGGAGAAGGTGTTGAACGGCCCGGTGGCGTTGTCGTACAGCGAGGCGATCAGCGGCCCGAGGGCGGCGGCCACCAGGCAGAGCGCGATCAGCACCCGGGTCTCGGTGTGCGAGGAACGGTGCCCGCGCGGCTGGCCGCGGCGGCGCGCCAGCAGGGCGCCCACGCCGAGGCCGAGCAGGGCGCCGGAGAACCGCTGGACGCTCTGCAGGTGCCCGACGTACAGCGTCATCACCAGCGGGACGAGCACCACCAGCAGGTGCAGCCGGCGCCGCCAGAGCACGGTGAGCCGGTAGCCGAGCACCCCGGCCAGCGCGAACAGGCCGGTGACCGGGCCGGTGGCGGTCTGGCCGGCGACGGCGGCCGTCCACTGCTCGCCGGCCCGGGAGCCGAGCGCGACCAGGCCGGTGCCGAGCAGGGTGCCCAGCACCTGGCCGGCGACCAGCACGCCGAGCGTCCGCGCCCAGCCGAACCGGTGCTCGGCGGCCGGGCAGACCAGGATCAGCAGCAGGGTGGTGAACACGTACGAGCCCGGGCCGGGGCACCAGAACAGCGAGGTGACCGGCGTCCACCAGTGCCCCGCGGCGAGGGTGGGCAGGCCGATGCCGACCTTCGCCAGCAGTTCCCGGGAGGGGCCGTGGGCCAGGCTGCCGCCGGCCCCGCCGACCGCCCAGAGGACGGCGAGCAGGGTGAGCGTCAGCGGCGCGGCCCGCAGCCGGGCGGCGAGCCCGGTGGCGGCCGGCCGGCCGGGCAGCGGTCCCGGTTCGGGGGCGTCGTGCACCGGACCGGGGCCACGGCCCGGCATCGGTACGGTGGGCTCGCGCCGCCCGGTGGACCGGAGGACCGGCTCACGCCGCTCGCCGGTCCGGGCGGGAGCCGGGCTGAGCCGGATCACCGCACCAACCCCGTCTGTTGGGCCAGCCAGGGCAGCTGGTCGACGATGCCCGGCCGGAAGACCACCCAGCCGTGCCCGCCCGGCATCAGGTCGAGCTTGGCCTTCATCCCGGCGGCGAGCACCGCCTGGTAGACCTTCTCCTGCTGCGGCCGGAACTCGTTGTCGGTGCGGCCGACGACGATGGCCGCCGCCGTGTCCGGGAAGCGCTTGCGCGCCATCACCTGCAGCGGGTCCACCGCGTTGAACTTCGCCTCATCGCCGCCGAAGGCCGCCGCGACGGTCTGCGCACGCGTACCCAAGGTGGGCTCCTCCTGGCCGGACATGTCGAGGAACGACCCGTAGACGTCGGGGGCGTTGACCGCGAGCTGGAGCGCGCAAGTGCCGCCCATCGAGGCGCCCGCGATCGACCAGGAGCCGCGCCCCTTGGCGGCCTGGAGGTTCTTGTGCACCCAGTCCGGCACGTCCTGGGCCAGGTAGGTCTGCACGTTGGCGATCTTCGAGTCCAGGCAGAGCGTGTTGTTCCAGATGGAGCCGAGCTGGTCGGGCATGACCACGATCGGCGCCAGGCCGTTGTGCTGGGCGGCGAAGGCGTCGAGCGCCTCGTTGACCTGGCCGCCGAGCACCCAGTCCCCGGGGTTCCCGGGCTGCCCGGTGACGAGCACCACCACCGGCAGCAGCGGCCGGGGGCTGGCCTGGTAGGCGGGCGGCAGGTAGACGTAGGCGTCGCGGGCCTTGAAGCCGGACTTGGTGCCCGGGATCGGGGTGATGGAGACCGTGCCCTTCTCGGGAAGCCCGGGCGGGGCCTGCCACACCTCCTCGAGCACCTTGCCGGGCGGCGGGCTGACCGTCTTGGCGTCCTTGGCGGTGGTCAGCTCCTGGGTCTTGGAGAGCCAGGGCGCCAGCATCACCCGGCCGCTCGGGTACTGGCCGAAGCCCCGGTTGACCTGCGACGAGGCCATCAGCAGCACCAGTGCCCCGCCGACCACGGCCAGCACCTTGCGCCGGCGGGCCGTTCCGGGCATCCGGAAGCCCGCCAGGCACAGGCCGAGCAACGCGACGGCTATCCACCAGGTGACGTACCGGGGCAGCCCCTCCGGGAAGGGGTGCCACCAGTCGTCGACGACCGTGTCCAGCAGGAGGCTGAGCGCCGCGGCGCTCAGCAGCGCGGCCGGGAGCCGACGACGCCACCAGGTGCGGCTCCGGGCCGCCGCGGCGAGCACGAGCAGCGAACCCCAGCCGGCGGCGAGCACGGCGTGCGGGATCGGGCCGTGCGTCAGCGGCCAGTCGATCGGGTTCCAGGTCAGGGCAAGGGAGACGGAGGTCATGCGTTCTTCCCCGGCCGGGTGGTGTCGGCCAGGAAGCCGTAGGCGACCACGTTCCCCTGGTAGCCGTTCTCCTCGCTGTACCCGCCGCCGCAGGTGATCACCCGGAGCTGGGCGTCGGCGGCCTGGCGGTACACCCGGTCGTCCGGGAAGTCCTTTCGGTCGTGCACTTCGATGGCGTAGAGCTGGTAGACGGCGGTGGCGCCGTCCTCGCGGGCGATCTCGATCCGATCGCCGCGATGCAGGGCCCCCAGATGATAGAAGACGGCCGGTCCGTTCCGGTTGTCGACGTGGCCGGCGATGATCGCGGTGCCGCGCTGCCCGGGGGTGGCTCCGCCGCGGTACCAGCCGGCCAGGTTCGGGTCGCTCTCCGGGGGTGTCTGGAGGTGGCCCTGGCCGTCCAGGCCGAGGCTGGTGACGGGCGCGTCGAGCTTCACGGCGGGGATCCTGATCCGGGTCGGGGCGGAGGGTCCCAGCGGGGGGACGACGGAGACCGGGGCGAAGCCGGAGAGGGCCTGCCCGGCGGCCGGGGCCGGGGGCAGTTCGAGCTTGCCCCCCTGGTTCAGCAGCCAGGCACCGAGGACGAGCGCGGCGCCGACCGCCAGGGTGCCCGGCCATGGGCTCCTGCTCTGCTGGGCGCCCACCCGGCGCTCCCCTCTGCTGACATCGTGATCGTTCCTGGGAGTTTCCTGGGAACAATTCAACCGGATCGGACCTTAGGGCACATCCATACGATGGTCGTACTGGGACCCGCCGATCGGCAGGGCCGCGGGTCCGGGACGTGCTCCGAGTAGGTCGGTGACCACTCAGAGAGAGCAGTGCCCCCGAACGGTCACCCAGGTGGCGTCCGCATGAGCATCGACAATCTCGGACGCCAGTCCGGTTGCACCAATCGGGCGATCGATTCCGACCATCCGTGGTTCATCACTGACCGATCATGCCCACATGCCATGCTGACCCCGTTCACAGGTCTATCACCGCACTTGTCCGACCGGACGTGCGCCCGCATCCTCCCATCCGGACCCGTCGTCCGCGTGTCCGCAGGGCTTCCGCACGCTTCACGAACGGAGTGACCATGGACGCTCTCTCCCGCCGCACCCTACTGGCCGCCGGTGCCGCGACCGCAGCCACCCTGGCGGCCGGCTGCGGCGGAAACGGCGGCGCCGGCGGCGGGCAGGCGGCGGCGCCGGCCCCGGTACCGGCCGACCGGGCGGCGGACCGGGACGCACCGGGATCCGCCGTCCCGAAGCCCCCCGCCACCCTGATCGGCGACGGCTCCACCTCGGACACCGGCCCGCAGCCCCACCAGCCCACCGCGGAGCCGCTGAAGTTCGGCGAGCGCCCTCCGCAGTTCGTGGTCTTCTCCTGGGACGGCGCCGGAGAGCTGGACAACGGCCTGTTCGGGCGGTTCCGCCGGCTCGCGCGGGAGCACAACGCGTCGATGACCTTCTTCCTGAGCGGCCTCTACCTGCTGCCCGAGTCCAAGAAGGACCTCTACCGCCCGCCGCAGCACAAGACCGGCGCCTCGGACATCGGCTACCTGAGCGACCAGCACATCCACGACACGCTGCGGAACCTGCACGCGGCCTGGCTGGAGGGGCACGAGATCGGCACCCACTTCAACGGGCACTTCTGCGGCGCCACCGGCGTCGGCAGGTGGTCGCCGGAGGAGTGGGACAGCGAGATCGAGCAGGCGATGGACTTCGTCATGAACTGGCGGACCAACACCGGCTTCACCGACCTGCCGGCGCTGCCCTTCGACTACCGCAAGGAGCTGATCGGCAGCCGCACCCCCTGCCTGGAGGGCCAGCGCAACCTGCTGCCGGCCGCCGCCAGGCGCGGCTGGCGGTACGACAGCAGCGGCAGCGGCACCCAGGTCTGGCCGCAGAAGATCCAGGGCGGCGCGCTCTGGGACCTCCCGCTGCAGTCCATCCCCTTCCCCGGGCACACCTTCCAGGTGCTGTCGATGGACTACAACATCATGTTCAACCAGTCCGGCAGCAACACCAAGGCCGACCCCGCCCTCCACCCCGCGTACCAGGCGCAGGCCCGGGACGCCTACCTGATGGGCTTCGAGCGGGCGTACACCACCAACCGGGCGCCGTACATCATCGGCAACCACTTCGAGCAGTGGAACGGCGGCATCTACATGAACGCCGTCGAGGACGCGCTCAAGGCCATCGCCGGGCGGCCCGAGGTCCGGCTGGTCTCCTTCCGCCAGTTGGTGAACTGGCTGGACGCCCAGGACCCGGCGGTGCTGCGCAAACTCCAGGGCCTCGCCCCCGGACAGGCCCCGGCCGGGGGCTGGGAGACCTTCCTCGGCGCCCCCGCGCCGGCCGCCGCCGGCTCCGCCCCGGCCTCCCCCGGCGTCCCGGTTCCCGGGGCCCCGGCCGCTCCCGGGGTCCCCGCCGGGGGCAAGTGACCGTCAGCCCTTCCGCACCCGGCCGGCCACCAGCGCGCCCAGCAGCGCCACCCCGGTCATCGTCAGGAAGATCACCCCGAACGCGCCGGCCGAGCCGGTCCCCTCGACGCCCTCGTGGGCGGCGGTCAGCGTGCCGCCGCCCAGCGCCGAGAACAGCACCCCCGCGAGGCCGACCAGCAGCACGTTGCCGAGCGCGTCGCTCATCTGCAGCGAGGCCGAGTTGGCCCCGGCGTCCTCCGGCGCCGACAGCTTCATCATCAGCACGCTGATGCTCGCCACCGTCAGCCCCATGCCGATCCCGCCCACGCCCCAGGCCACCGCCGCCACCCAGGCCGGCACGGCCGGGACCAGCACCAGGGCCGCGCCCGCGATCGCCACCGCGGTGAGCACGAAACCGCCCCGGATCATCGCCTCCCGGTAGCGCTCCGCGCCCGGCCGCCCCTGCAGCCAGGAACCCAGCGCCCAGGAGAGGCCGCCGCTGGTCAGCGTCAGCCCGGCCAGCGTCGGTGAGAGGTCCCGCTGGGTCACCATCATCAGCGGGATGAACGCCTCGGCCGCGAAGAACGCCCCCGCCGCCACCCCGCGCAGCAGGATCACCGTCGGCAGCCCGCGCCCGGCCCGCAGCGTCCCGGCGGGCAGCAGCCCCAGCACGGCGGGCAGCAGCAGCGCCGCCCCGGCCACCGCCGGGAGCAGCCCGATCACGTCCAGCCGCTGGCCGGCGTACTGCAGCAGGCCAGCGCCGAGCGCGGCCATCGCGGCCAGCAGGGTGCGGCGGCGGTCGAAGTCCGCGCCCTTCGGCACCGGCTGCTCCCTCTCGGAACGGCGCAGTGCCGGGCCCATCACCGCCAGCGGCAGCACGATCAGCGCCGGGACGGCGAGGAAGACCCAGCGCCAGCCCAGGTGCTGGGTGACGGCGCCGGACACCACCGGGCCGATGATCGAGGGCAGCACCCAGGCCGAGGAGAAGGCCGCGAAGACGGCCGGCCGCAGCCGCTCGGGGTAGGCCCGGCCGACCACCACGTACAGGGCGACGATCACCAGCCCGCCGCCCAGGCCCTGGATCGCCCGGCCCGCGACGAAGACCCACATCCCGGGCGCCGTGCCGGCCACCACCAGGCCCGCGCCGAACACAGCGATGCCGGTGAACAGCGGCTGCAGCGGGCCCCGCCGGTCGCACCACTGTCCGGAGACGACCAGCGCGAACAGCGTGGTGGTGAAGTAGCCGGAGAACGCGAAGGCGTAGAGCCCCAGCCCGTCCAGCTGGCGGGCGGCCACCGGCATCGCGGTGTTGACGGCGGTCGCCTCGAAGGCGAGCAACAGGACCACGGAGACGATCCCCAGCGTCAGCGCCCGGTAGCGGCCACTGAGCACCCCTCCGGAGTCGGTCGGGTCGGGGGGTGTCGGGGCGGCGTCGACCGAGGTGGGGGAGGCAGTGGTCATACGTAACATCGTAAGACCCGTCTGCTTGGATGACCCCTGACCAATGAAGGTGGCCGCCTCGTCCGGAGGACCTGGGGCCCGAGGCCGGTGGATCAGTGCAGCGCCTTGAGGCCCACCACGCCGGAGACGATCAGCAGCAGGCAGCCGATCCGGGCCGCGGTGGCGGCGTCCCCGAGCACCGCCATGCCGTACAGGGCGGTGCCGACCGCGCCGATGCCGACCCAGACCGCGTAGCCGGTGCCGATCGGGATGGAGCGCATCGCGTACGCCAGTCCGCCCATGCTCAGCGCCAGCGCGACGCCGAAGACGAGGGTGGGGACGAGCCGGGAGAAGCCCTTGGACGACTCCAGGGCCACCGCCCACACGGTCTCCAGGACACCGGAAACGATCAGAACGAGCCACGCCATGGCGACGACACCTCCGCAGTCAGCAGCGGCCGGGTTGCCGCTGTGCTGCGCCGTCTTGTCGTCACCGGGTACGACGCGCTCGTCCGGGGCGGCCGGGGAAACGGCCACCTGCTCCCGACGGTAGCACGAGTTGCCATACAGAATTTACAAAGGAATGTTGACGGCCCCTCGCGGATTCCGAGAAGATGAATTCACCGGCCCCCGCCGGAGCAACACCGGAATCACGCACAACAATCGAAACAGCAGTGCCCTGGCCGTGTGCCCGAGTGGTTGAGGGAACCGCCTGCAAAGCGGTTTACACGGGTTCGATTCCCGTCATGGCCTCCGTGGAACGAATTGCCGGTCGGCGCGGACTCCGCCGACCGGCAATTCTTCGTGCCGTTCTTCCGCACTTTCCCGCGCCTTTCCCGCGCCTTTCCCGCCCAAGGAATTCGGCGCTGGACCGGCTCCGGGCCGGCCCGGAGACACGGGTCGGCCGGTGACCGCGGGACCGGCTCCGGGGCGGCCCGGAGCCGCCGGTCAGCCGGTGACCGCGTCCTCGGGCCGGATGGGGAGCCGGCCGACCGGGAGGCCGGTGGCGGCCCGGACGGCGGCGGCGACGGCGGCCGGGGCCACCACCGCGGGGACGGCACTGACCGCCTTGGCGCCGAAGGTGGCGACCACGTCGCGCTCCTCCAGCAGGGCGGCGATCCGCACCTCGGGGGTGTCCAGGGCGGTCGGCAGCCGGTAGCCGGTGAGCGAGGGGTTGACCAGCAGGCCGCCCTCGGTCCGCAGGTCCTCCAGCAGGGCCAGGCCGACCCCCTGGGCGACGCCCGCCTCGATCCGGTCCTCGATCTGGCGCGGGTTGAGCGCCCGGCCGACGTCCTGCGCCACGGTCACGTCCACCACGCGGACCGCGCCGAGCTCGATGTCCACGTCCACCACCGCCCGCATCGCGCAGAACGCGATCGAGACGAAGGCGTCCCCCTGCCCGGCCTCGTCCAGCGGCTCGGTCGGGTGCGGACGGCACTGCGCGGTGGCCCAGAGCTCCTTGCCCTCCAGCGCCTCGGCGACCGGCATGCCGAGCACGCCGTCATAGGAGGTGATCTTGCCGTCGGCGATCTGCAGCAGCTCCACCGACATCCCGAAGTTGGCGGCGATCGGCTGCAGCAGCTGGTGGCGGACCATCAGCGCGGCCCGCTCGACCGCGCCGCCGGAGACCCAGGTGTGCCGACCGCGGGCGGACGGCCCGGCGATCGACTGGTCGCTGTCCGCGGGTGCGATGTACACCTCGCTGACGCCCAGCACCGACTGCACGATCTGCCGGGCGAGGGTGGCGAAGCCCTGCCCGGAGTCGACGGCCGCGCAGATCACCGTGGCGTGGTCGCCGCTGACCCGCACCGTCGCCGTGGAGACCTCGTCCTCGCCCTCGGCGCCCAGCATGTGCACCATGCCGACCGCGTAGCCGATGCCGCGCCGCACCGCCGCCGGGTCGCCGGCGCCGCCGGGCCCGCCCGGCAGCAGCCACTCGGCGTCCGGGTCGTCCACCGGCAGCGCGGGCAGCGGCTCCGAGGAGACGGCCTCCAGCAGCGCGGCCACCGGGGCCGGGCAGGTGACGGCCTGTCCGGTGGGCATCGGGTCGCCGGTCGCCATCGCGTTGCGGCGGCGGATCTCCACCGGGTCCACGCCGACCCGGGCGGCCAGCTGGTCCAGCTGCGACTCGTGCGCGAAGCAGGCCTGCAGGGCCCCCTCGCCGCGCATCCGGCCGGCCGGCGGGTTGTTGGTGCGCACCGCCCAGGCGTCCACGAAGACGTTGGGGCAGTTGTACGGGCCGACCGAGAACGCGGTGGCGGCGGCCAGCGCCTCGGCCGAGACGTCCGCGTAGGCGCCGCCGTCCAGCAGGATCTGCGCCTCGACCTTGACCAGCCGGCCCTCGGCGTCGGCGTGGTGGCGGTAGCGCAGCAGCGCCGGGTGGCGGGAGGTGTGGGTGTGGAAGGACTCCTCGCGGGTGAGGGTCATCTTCACCGGGCGGCCGGTGCGCAGCGCGAGCAGCGCCAGGGTGACCTGGAAGGAGAGGTCCTCGCGGTCGGTGGTGGCGCCGGGCACGCCGGTGACCACCAGCCGGACCCGGTCCGGCTCCAGGCCCAGGCAGGCGGCGGTGCGGTCGCGGTCACCGTGCGGGTCGGTGGACGACAGGTGCAGCTCGACGCCGCCGTCCGGGCGCGGCACGGCCAGGCCCGCCTCGGCGCCGAGCGGCGCCGGGTCCTGCCGGCCGACCTGGTAGAGGCCCTCGACGACGATCTCGCCGACCGCCTCCGGGTCCCCGGTGCGCAGCGGCAGGTGCCGGAACAGGTTGCCGTCCGGGTGCAGCGCCGGGGCGGTGAAGGCCTGCTCCGGGTCGGTGACGGCCTCCAGCGGCTCGTAGTCGACGGTGATCAGGCCGACCGCGAGGCGGGCGGTGTCCGGGTGGTCGGCGGCGACGGCGGCGACCGGCTCGCCGTGGTGGCGGACCACGCCGGCGGCCAGCACCGGCCGGTCGGCGACGATCGGGCCGGCCGGCGCGCCGTCGGGGCTGCCGTCCGGGCCGGCCGGCAGGTCGGCGGCGGTGACCACGGCGTGCACGCCGGGCAGGGCCAGCGCGGCCGAGGTGTCGATGCTCCTGATCCGGGCGTGCGGGTGCGGCGAGCGCAGCACCGCGCCCCAGAGCAGGCCCTCGGCCCAGAGGTCGGCGGCGTACGGGTAGATGCCGAGCGCCTTGGGCAGGGCATCGCTGCGCAGCGGCGAGCTGCCGAGCCCGAACGGCTCCGGTGCGCCGCCCTCGTCGCCGTCCTGCTGGGGTGCTGCGCCGATGTCGGTAGGCGACGTCATGATGCGTGGTCGTCCTCGGGGAGCCGGATGCCGTGGGCGGGGGTGGCGCCGTACGGGACGCCGGCGGGGGCGGTGCCCTCGGCCGGGACGCCGTGCGGGGGCGTGGGGACGTACGGCGTGCCGTGCGCGGGCGTGCCGTCGAAGCCGGTGGCGGGGGCCTGCTCGTAGACCGGCCCGTCGTAGCCGCCGGCGGCGTCGTAGCCGGTCTGCTGCGAGTAGCCGCCGTCCGGGTAGCCGCCCGGCGGGTAGGTGCCGTGCGGCGGGGTCGCCGGGTACTGCTGCTGCTCGGGGTAGCCGGCCTGCGGGTAGTAGCCCTGGCCGTCGGCGGCCTGCGCGGGGACGCCCTGGACCTGCGGCAGCACACCGGTGTCGAAGGCCCCGGCGGGGAACGTCCCGGTGTCGAAGGCGCCGGCGGGGAACGTCCCGGTGTCGTAGACGCCCGTGTCGTAGCCGCCCTGGCCGTCGGGGGTGCCGTACTGCATGCCGACCCCGACGCCGGTGCCGGCCGTGGTCGGGATCTCCTCCACGGGCTGGTGCCCGGCGAACGGCTGCTCGGCGTAGGGCTGGCCGGCGTAGGGCTGCTCGGCGAACGACTGCTCCACGACCGGCTGTTCGACGGGGACCTGCTCGGCGAACGGCTGCTCGGTGTAGGGCTGCTCGGCGGCGGCCGGCTGCTCGACGGGCGGCTGCGGGACGTGCTCGATCCAGGCGTCCTCGTCGGTGTACACCGGCGGGTCGGCCGGCTGCTCGGGCTCCTCCGCGGCGGCCGCGGCCGCCGCGGCCGCGCCGGCGGCGGCCGCGTCGGCGGCGGCCGCGTCGGCGGTCTCCGCGGCGAGCGCCTCCTCCGCCTCCTCGGCCTCCAGCGCGCGCGCGTCGGCGACGCTCTGGACCGCGGCGAGCACGCCCCGGTAGCCGGTGCAGCGGCAGAGGTTGCCGCAGAGCGCCTGCCGGGCCTCGACCTCGGTGGGCCGGTGGTTGCGCTGGAGCAGGTCGTGCACGGCCATCGCCATGCCGGGCGTGCAGTAGCCGCACTGCACCGCGCCGGACTCGGCCAGCGCCTGCTGGACGTCGCTGGCGCCGCCGCCGGCCGACAGCCCCTCGACGGTGTTGATCTCGCTGTCCTGCGCGAGGGCGGCGGGCACCAGACAGCCGGCCACCAGCTGTCCGTCCACCTGCACCGAGCAGGCGCCGCACTCGCCCTGTTCGCAGCCGTCCTTGGCGCCGGCCAGGCCGAGCCGCTCGCGCAGCACGTAGAGCAGGCTCTCACCGATCCAGGCGTCGGTGACGGGCCGTTCGAAACCGTTGACCCGCAACGTGTACGAGGTGCAGGGCCGCAGCTCCCGGCTGACCTGCGGCGCGTGGTCGAACGCGCCGGCGTCGAGGGTTTCGATGGGGTCAGTGGTCACTTCAGCGCCCTTCCCAGTGCCCGGCGGGCCAGCACCGATACGGTACGCCGTAGCCGAACGGCGGCCGCGGTCGGCCCCTCGGTCACGGCCTCCCAGGCGCCCTCGGCGCCGTAGCTGTCCGGTACGCAGGCGGCGGCCACGTACTCGCCGAAGGCGGCCGTCGCGGCGGGGTCGATCTCGCGGCTGCCGTCCCAGTCGATGCAGCCGGCCACCCAGGCCTCGGCCTCCAGCGGCCGCAGCGGGACCGGGGCGACGGCGCCGACCGCGCAGCGCACGGCGCGCCGGGCCGGGTCGAGGACGAGTGCGACGGAGGCGGTGGCGCGGGCCGGGCCGCTGCGGCCGGTGGCCTTGAGGAAGACCTGCGGGGCGTGCAGCAGCGGAACGCGGACCCAGGTGAGCAGCTCGCCGGGGCGCAGCGGGTCGAGGCCGGTGAGCAGGTGGCTGACCGGGACCTCGCGGCTGGCGCCGGCCCGGGCGAGGGTGACGGTGGCCTCCAGGGCGGTGAGCACCGGGAGGGTGTCGCCGGCCGGGGCGGCGGTGGCGATGTTGCCGCCGAGGGTGCCGACGTTGCGCACCTGCGGGGGTCCGGCGGTGCGGGCGGCGTCGGCGAGGGCGGGGATGAGCGCGGCGAAGTCGGGCCGGTCCATCCGGGCGTGGGTGAGGCCCGCGCCGAGGACGGCGGTGCCGCCGTCCTCGTAGCGCCAGCCGCGCAGTTCGGTGATCCGGCCGAGGCCGATCAGGGCGGCGGGGCGCAGCCGTCCGGCGTTGACGGCCTCCATCAGGTCGGTGGCGCCGGCCACCGGCACCGCGGCCGGGTGGGAGGCCAGCGCGTCGACGGCCTCGTCGAGGGAGGCCGGCAGCATGATCGTCCGGTTCACCTGGGTCCCACCGTGCTCCACTTGCTCATCGATCGCCTGCCGCCCGCGGCCCTCGGCCGGGGTGTCCGCGTCGGCAGCCCGGCCTGGCCCGTAGGGTACGGGCGATCGGGCCGGGTTGGGCAACTCTGGCACACAATGCTCGATGATCATTTCGGGACGGGCGAACGGAACTGCCCGATTGGGACGGATACCGGGCGGTATCTGCTCCGGTCCGGGCCGGACCGGAGCAGATGTTCATCTGTTCTTGACGTCCGACGACCACTCAGAAGTTCCCACGTGACCCTCGGGGCCCAGCCGCCCGACCTCCGCCGCACCTCCGCCGGCCACTCCGCCGGACCGCCGGCCTCAGACCACCGGCGGCGGGCCGTCGATCGGCCGGCCGGCGACACCGGGCCGGCGTTGCCAGGGGTGCGGACCGCCGTCCGGCCGGTACTCGACGCCGAGCGCGTCCAGCACCGCCAGGTGCCCCCGGAGCCGCCGCTCGAAGCCGGCGTAGTCGCGCGCGGCCGGGTCGGCGGGCAGCGCGGACCAGGCGACCTCCGCGAAGGCCGCGAGCCGGGGGAAGGCCCGGTAGTCGACGTCCCGGGCGCTGTCCGCGAACTCGCTCCACAGGTTGGCCTGGGTGCCGATCACCCGCCGGGCCGCGGCCTCGTCCAGCCCCGCCGGGACCGGCTCGAAGCGGTACACGTCCTCCAGCGTGCGGACGAAGCCGACCGGGATCGGCTCGTCCTCGCCCGGGGCCTGCCGGTGGTCCAGGTAGACGTGCTGCTCGGGGCACATCACCACGTCGTGCCCGGCCCGCGCGGCCGCGATCCCGCCCGCGTAGCCGCGCCAGGACGACACGGCGGCGCCGGGAGCGAGCCCGCCCTCCAGGATCTCGTCCCAGCCGATCAGCCGGCGCCCGCGCTCGGCCAGCCAGCGGTCGAAGTGGCGGATGACGTGGCTCTGCAGCTCGTCCTCGTTGGCGAGGCCGAGCTCGCGGATCCGGGCCTGGGCGGCGGCGCTGTCCTTCCACTGCTCCTTGGGGCACTCGTCGCCGCCGAGGTGGACGAACTCGGAGGGGAACAGCTCCAGCACCTCCTCCAGCACGCCCTCGAAGAAGCGCAGGGTGCCCTCGGAGGGGTTGAGCACGTTGTGGCTGACGCCCCAGTCGGTCCAGACGCCGAGCGCCGCGGTGTCCACCACGTCGGTGTTGCCGAGCTCCGGGTAGGCGGCGATGGCCGCCTGCGAGTGGCCCGGCAGGTCGATCTCCGGGACGACGGTGACCGCCCGCTCGGCGGCGTAGGCGACGATCTCGCGCAGGTCGTCCTGGGTGTAGAAGCCGCCGTGCGGGCGGTCGTCGCGACGCTGGGCCGCCCGGTAGCCGACCATCGAGCGCTCCCGCCAGGAGGCCCGCTCGGTGAGCCTCGGGTAGCGCTTGATCTCCACCCGCCAGCCCTGGTCGTCGGTCAGGTGCAGGTGCAGCACGTTGAGCTTGTGCGCGGAGAGCTGGTCGACGAAGCGCAGCACGTCGGACTTGGGCAGGAAGTGCCGGGCGACGTCCAGCAGCGCGCCGCGCCAGGCGAACCGGGGGGCGTCCGCGATGTCGGTGCCCGGCAGCACCCAGCCGCCGTCGCGCAGCGGGGCCCGGCGGTAGGCGTCCGGGCCGAGCAGCCGGCGCAGCGTCTGGGCGCCCCAGAGCGCACCGGCCGGGCCGCCGGCGGTGATCACGGCGCGGCCGGGGCGCACCGAGAGCCGGTACGCCTCACCGGCCAGCGATCCGTCGTGGACCAGTTCGACGCCCTCACCGGCCCGGCCGGGGGCGAGCGGGAGTCCGGTCGCGGCGGTCAGCGCGGTCCGCAGCCACCGCTCGGCGCCGGCCAGGCCGGGCGGGGCGGTGAGGGTGGTGCGGCGGTCGAGGGGGAAGTCCTGGCCCTGGAGGCGGACGGAGCTCAAGGGGGCGGGAATGAGGTCCATTCCGCCATCCTGGCCCGCACCGCCTCGATTGGCATAGACCATTCGGCGAACGGGTCACCATGCGGGACGGCCCGCGCGGCAGGGCCCGCGCAGCGCGGCCGGCGCGGGGCGACCCGGCGCCGGACGGCCGGCCTACTTGTCGTCGTCGCCGCCCTGCGGCTTGCCGATGCCGTCGTAGATCTCCTTGCACATCGGGCAGACCGGGTACTTCTTCGGGTCGCGCCCGGGCACCCACACCTTGCCGCAGAGCGCGACCACGGGGGATCCGGAGAGCGCGCTCTCCATGATCTTGTCCTTCTGGACGTAGTGCGCGAAGCGCTCGTGGTCGCCGTCCCCGTTGGACACCTGCGGGACGGGCTCGACCAGGGTGCCGGTGCCGAGGCCGCGCTCGGGCTCAAGAGTGCTCATGGGTGCCAAGTCTATGGGGGCCCCGGGAAACCGGGCCAGTGTCGCGCCCGCGGGGCTCGCACGTCAGTTCAGCGTCGGGTCGTCCGGGTACGTCGCGAGCAGGGCCAGCGGGCCGCGCTGGCGGCGCAGCACCGAGCGCCAGAGCCGCTCCGGCTCGGGGCTGGAGATGTCACCGGGCTCGCAGTCCACCAGGTACCAGGCGCCGGAGCCGATCTCCGACTCCAGCTGGCCCGGCGACCAGCCGGCGTACCCGGCGAAGATCCGCAAGCCGCCGAGCTCCCCGGCCAGCACCTCCGGCGGGGCCTCCAGGTCGACCAGCCCGATCGCGCCGTGCACCCGCCGCCAGCCGAGCGGCTCGACGGTGCCCGGCTCCCCCGGGGCCACGGCCAGGCCGAGTGCCGAGTCCAGCGCCACCGGGCCGCCCTGGAACACCACGGCGGGCGGCCCGACCAGCCGGCCCCAGCCGTCCAGCACGCTGCCCACCTCGACCGGCGTCGGTCTGTTCAGGACGACACCGAGCGCCCCCTCGGCGTCGTGGTCGAGGAGGAGCACCACCGCCCGCGCGAAGTTCGGGTCGGTGAGCACGGGGGTCGCGACGAGCAAACGGCCGGTGTGGGACCGGCCTCCGTGCGAATGGGCCGCCGTCATGCCTCACATGATCCCGCAGAACCCCCGGGGGCGGACACCGCAACACGAAGGCCGCCCGGACGGCCGCCGCCGCGCCCCGCGAACACCCGTACGGACGCACCGGCGGGCGGGACACCACCCCGAGAGAGCACCATCACGGGAGAGGCTCACGGGAACCACCGGGACGCCCACTACCATCTACTGATGGTGGACGCCCTTATGCGGTGCCGACTCGGTCACGCCGGGGGCCCGAACGCGCCCGTACGACCGGCCCACCGCCCGGCTCCCGACCCGGAGCCCCACCCACTCCTCTGGCACCCCGGATTGCGAGAACGATGACCGACGACGTCCTGCTGGTCCACGGCGGAAACCCGCTCGAAGGCGAGATCCGGGTCCGTGGTGCGAAGAACCTGGTCCCCAAGGCCATGGTCGCCGCCCTGCTCGGGCAGGGCCCCAGCAGACTGCGCAACGTCCCGGACATCCGCGACGTCAAGGTGGTCCGCGGCCTGCTCCAGCTGCACGGCGTGACGGTCCGCACCGGCGACGAGGACGGCGAGCTGATCCTCGACCCCTCGCACGTGGAGAGCGCCAACGTCGCGGACATCGACGCGCACGCCGGCTCCTCGCGGATCCCGATCCTGTTCTGCGGCCCGCTGCTGCACCGCCTCGGCCACGCCTTCATCCCGGGCCTCGGCGGCTGCGACATCGGCGGCCGCCCGGTCGACTTCCACTTCGAGGTGCTCCGCCAGTTCGGCGCCACCATCGAGAAGCACCCGCAGGGCACCTACCTGGTCGCCCCGCAGCGGCTGCGCGGCACCAAGATCGAGCTGCCGTACCCGTCGGTCGGCGCCACCGAGCAGGTGCTGCTCACCGCCGTCCTCGCCGAGGGCGTCACCGAGCTGCGCAACGCGGCCGTCGAGCCGGAGATCGTCGACCTGATCTGCGTCCTGCAGAAGATGGGCGCGATCATCACCATGGGCACCGACCGGACCATCCTGATCACCGGTGTCGACGAGCTGGGCGGCTACACCCACCGCGCGCTGCCGGACCGCCTGGAGTCCGCCTCCTGGGCCTGCGCGGCGCTGGCCACCAAGGGCGACATCTACGTCCGCGGTGCCCGTCAGCTGGAGATGATGACCTTCCTGAACACCTTCCGGAAGGTCGGCGGCGCCTTCGAGGTGGACGACGAGGGCATCCGCTTCTGGCACCCGGGCGGCGAGCTCAAGGCGATCGCCCTGGAGACCGACGTGCACCCGGGCTTCCAGACCGACTGGCAGCAGCCGCTGGTGGTCGCGCTGACCCAGGCGACCGGCCTGTCCATCGTGCACGAGACGGTGTACGAGTCGCGGCTCGGCTTCACCGGCGCGCTGAACCAGATGGGCGCCCACATCCAGCTCTACCGCGAGTGCCTGGGCGCCACCCCGTGCCGCTTCGGTGCCCGCAACTTCCTGCACTCCGCGGTGGTCTCCGGCCCGTCCAAGCTGATCGGCTCCGAGCTGGTCATCCCGGACCTGCGCGGCGGCTTCTCGTACCTGATCGCGGCGCTGGCGGCCGAGGGCACCTCGACCGTGCACGGCATCGACCTGATCAACCGCGGCTACGAGAACTTCATGGACAAGCTGCGCGACCTCGGCGCCCACGTCGAGCTGCCCAGCGAGCGCCTGATCACCGCCTGACCGGCGCACCGGCGACGGCGAGAGGCCGGGCCCCCCTGACGGGGAGCCCGGCCTCTCGGGCGTTCAAGGGGTGGTTCAGGCGCCCTTGGCGGCTTCCTTCAGCTTGGAGCCGGCGCTCACCTTGGCGCTGTAGCCGGCCGCGATCTGGATCGGCTCACCGGTCTGCGGGTTGCGGGCGGTGCGGGCAGCGCGGTGGGTGCGCTCGAAGGTCAGGAAACCGGGGATGGTGACCTTCTCGTCGCCCTTGGCGACGACCTCGCCGACGATCTCGGCGAAGGCGGCCAGAACGGCGTCGGCGTCCTTGCGGGTCACCTCGGCGCGCTCGGACAGCGCGGCCACCAGCTCACTGCGGTTCATGTGTACTCCTGTGGTCTGTTCGCTTGCGGTGTGCGGGGGCCCATCGGTGCTCCCTCCGGGGGGCACCCGGATAGGCCGCAGGTCCGCACACAGTGCTCATTCAGGCAATGCGTGGTCGCGGGCCGGGTTCGTACCCCGCGCCGCGACGCCGGTGCCGTCGAAGGCCCGCCTGCCTGCCCGGATACGAATCCTGCCCCGACCGGCCCCGAGAAAGCCAATCGGGCCCCGGCCGCGCCTCCCGAACAACGCCCGCCCGCCGGAGGTGTGACGCTCCGTCGGCTCCGGTGGTCCGGGTGCGGGCGGCGGCCGGGACGACACGCCGGAAGACCAGGGGGACGTTCCGTACTTGTCGGACACGCCTGCCCCGTGCAGGGCTACCGTACGCCCTAGGCACGACAAGCCCAAACACGCCCCTCGCCCTTGTGTCGCAAGGGTTCGGGGCGGGCTTGGGTGGGTAAGACCGGTATTCGGTCATTTGACCGATCCGCGACACGAGCCGCGCCGGTGCCGTCAGAGCTTGACGGCGGGGAAGGAAGCGGTGTCGAGCGTGCCGACGATGCCGGGGGTCGGACGGGCCTGCACGGGCGCCTCCTGAGCACCCGCCAGCGCGGCCTCGCGCACGGCGGCGGCCACCGTCTTGGCGACGTCCTTGTGGAACACGCTGGGGATGATGTAGTTCGCGTTCAGCTCGTCGTCGGCGACGGTGGTGGCCAGCGCCCGGGCGGCGGCGATCATCATCTCGGTGTTGACCGTCCGGCTCTGCGCGTCCAGCAGGCCGCGGAAGACGCCCGGGAAGACCAGCACGTTGTTGATCTGGTTCGGGAAGTCGCTGCGGCCGGTGGCGACCACCGCGGCGGTCTGCCGGGCCACCGCCGGGTCGACCTCCGGGTCCGGATTGGCGAGCGCGAACACGATCGCGCCCTCCGCCATGGCGGCGATGTCATCGCCGTCCAGCACGTTCGGGGCGGAGACGCCGATGAACACGTCGGCGCCCGCGACGGCCTCCTTGAGGCTGCCGGTGCGGCCCGAGCGGTTGGTGTGCTCGGCGATCCAGCGCAGCGAGTCGTTGAGGTCGTCGCGGCCCTCGTGGACCACGCCCTTCACGTCCGCGACGGTGGCGTGCTCGACGCCGGCCGCCAGCAGCAGCTTGAGGATCGCGGTACCGGCGGCGCCGGCGCCCGACATCACGACCCGGATGTCGCCGATCGCCTTGCCGACCACCTTGAGCGCGTTGGTGAGCGCCGCCAGCACCACGATCGCGGTGCCGTGCTGGTCGTCGTGGAACACCGGGATGTCCAGGGCCTCGCGCAGCCGGGCCTCGATCTCGAAGCAGCGCGGCGCGGAGATGTCCTCCAGGTTGATGCCGGCGAAGCCCGGGGCGATCGCCTTGACGATGGCCACGATCTCGTCGGTGTCCTGGGTGTCCAGGCAGATCGGCCAGGCGTCGATGCCGGCGAACCGCTTGAACAGGGCCGCCTTGCCCTCCATCACCGGCAGCGCGGCCGCCGGGCCGATGTTGCCCAGGCCGAGCACCGCGGAGCCGTCGGTGACCACGGCGACGCTGTTGCGCTTGATGGTGAGGCGGCGGGCGTCCTCGGGGTTCTCGGCGATCGCCATGCAGACCCGGGCGACACCCGGGGTGTAGATCATGCTCAGGTCGTCACGGTTGCGGATCGGCAGCTTCGAGGACATCTCGATCTTGCCGCCGAGGTGCATCAGGAAGGTGCGGTCCGAGACCTTGCCGATCGACACGCCGTCGATCGCGCGCAGCTTCTCGACGATCTCCTCGCCGTGGGCGACCGAGGACGCGGCCACGGTCACGTCGATCCGCAGCGCCTCCAGGCCGGAGGCGGTGACGTCGAGGCCGGTGACCGATCCGCCGGAGGACTCGACCGCCGTGGTGATCGCACTGACGGCGTTGCCCCGGGCCGGGACCTCCAGCCGCACCGTGATCGAGTTCGAGACACTGGGCACCGTCGCCATCGACGTCCTTCTTCCGTCCACTGAGGGTGTCTGCGCACCGGGCATCTCTTCAACAACTTGTTGAAGCGGCACGCAGCGCATGCTAGACCTCGATCGTCGCACCTGCCAGGGGAAAGTCAGAAATAACGTTCATTGAGTGTGCGGATCCGACAAGACCGCCCGGCTCTTCTTGCCCCCGGGGGGCGATGCGTTACATTGGACGGGACACCGGCTCGATCCAAGCCCCCGGGCCCAACCTTCGTCCCTTCGAGGGACCACTTGCCGCGAGGCGAGCATGGCGGGTCGGTGTCATCTAACGACTGAAGGCCCCTCACCTCCGGGTGAGGGGCCTTCGTGCTGCCGACGCTCCGTCAGCCGTGCAGCAGCGCGGGCACTCCCGCGGCGTCGGGCAGGTCGTCCGGGCCGGAGAGCACGGTCAGCCGCTGGGTCGCCCGGGTCAGCGCCACGTAGAGCACCCGCAGGCCGGCCTCCGACTCGCCGGCGATCCCGGTCGGGTCGGCCACCACGGTCGCGTCGTACTCCAGGCCCTTGGCCTCCAGGCTGCCCAGCGCCACCGCGCGCTCCCCCAGGCCCGCGATCCAGCCGGCCGCCTCGGCCCGGCGGTCCATCGGCACGACGACCGCCACGGTGCCGTCCACCTCCGCCAGCAGCCGCTCCAGCTCGGCCCGGGCCGCCGCGCCGAAGGCCTCCGGCGCCGGGTCCAGGACGGCCGCGAACCGCGGCTCCACGCCGACGTGGCGCACCGCGCTCGGCGACGGCGTGCCCGGCGCGGCCAGCGCCAGCACCTTGGCCGCCACCTCGGCGATCTCGGCCGGGTTCCGGTAGTTCACCGTCAGCGTGTAGCGCCGGCGCGGCTTGCCGGACAGCACCTCGTCCAACGCGGCCTGCGCCTCCTCCGGGAACGGCCAGGAGGACTGCGCCGGGTCGCCGACGATCGTCCAGGTGGCCGTCCGGGCCCGGCGGCCGATCATCCGCCACTGCATCGGGGTGAGGTCCTGCGCCTCGTCCACGATGATGTGCGCGTACTCGGTGCGCTCCACCGGCACCCTCCCCCAGCCTCCGGCCGGGGGTACCCCCACGCGTCGTCCGGCGGAGCGGTCGGCGAAGGTGGTGACCTCGTCCAGGCCGGACAGCAGGTCCACCGCGTCCACCTCGCGGACCTTCGGGCGGGCCGGCTCGCCGAGCAGCACCTGGAGCTCGTCCACCAGTGCCACGTCGTGCGCGGACAGCGCCCCCTCGCCGCGCTCGTTCAGCTGCCGCCAGGACGCCGCCAGCACCCTGGCCTCGTCCGGGGTGACGGCGCGGCGGGCGATCCGGTTGGTGTGCCGGCTCTGCTTCAGGGTGCCGAGCACCCGGCGCGGGGTCACCGCGGGCCACCAGGCGTCCAGGAAGTCCAGGAACGGCGGCTCGTCCGAGACGTACTCGTCGAACGCCTCCTTCTCCTCCTGGCGCTGCTCGCGGGCGTAGTGGTCGGCGGGCTTCGGCAGGTGCCGGGTGGCCTCCTGCCAGAGCGCGTCCAGCAGCAGCCGGCGGGCGCGCGGACGGAGCAGGTTCAGCGGGGTGCCGCCGGAGCCGATCACGTTGCCGCGCACGGCCTTCAGCCGGCCCGCGTCGAGCCGCAGCACCTCGCCGCGGGCGACCACCTTCAGCTCCTGCGGGGCGCCCAGCTCCAGCGCGGCCCGGGCGGCCCGGCGCAGCAGCTGCACCATCCGGGCCGAGCCCTTGATCCGGGCCGCCTCCGGGGTGTCGTAGGTGCCCGCCTCGATGCCGTCCACCAGGGAGCCGACCGCGCGGATCGCGACCTGGCCCTCCTCGCCGAGCGAGGGCAGCACGCCCTCGGTGTACGAGACCAGCAGCGGGGTCGGGGAGACCACCAGGATGCCCCCGGCGTAGCGGCGGCGGTCCTGGTAGAGCAGGAACGCGGCGCGGTGCAGGGCGACGGCGGTCTTGCCGGTGCCGGGGCCGCCGGTGACCAGGGTGGCCCCGGCCGCGGCGGCCCGGATCACCTCGTCCTGCTCCTTCTGGATGGAGGAGACGATGTCCCGCATCGAGTGGCTGCGGGCCCGGCCGAGCGAGGCCATCAGCGCGCCGTCGCCGACCACCGCCAGCTCCCGGCCGTCCAGGGTGGGGGTGAGGTCGGGGCGGAGCAGGTCGTCCTCGACGCCGATCACCTTGCGGCCCTTGGAGCGGATCACCCGGCGGCGGATGACCCGGCCGGGCTCCAGCGGGGTGGACCGGTAGAACGGCGCGGCGGCCGGTGCCCGCCAGTCGATCACCAGCGGGCCGTACTCGGCGTCCAGCACCCCGAGCCGGCCGATGTGCAGGGTCTCGGCGACGGCCGGGTCGGCCGGGTCGAGCGGGGTGTTGGAGGGGATGCCGTGCTCCTCCGGCGCGTCGGCCCGCTGGAGGTCTATCCGGCCGAAGAGGAAGTCCTCGAACTCGTTGTTGAGCCGCTGGAGGTGGGCGCCGGCCCGGTACACCTGGGCGTCGCGCTCGGCGAGCGCGCCGGGGGTGCCGACCTGTACGCGCTTGGCGGCGTCCTCCAGGATGTACTCGGCCTCGGCGAGCTTCTCCTCCAGGCGGTGGTACACCGTGTCGAGGTGGTGCTGCTCCCCGGCGATCTCGCGCTCGCGGACGGTCTCGTGATCGGCGGCGGTGGTGTCCGTGTTGCTCTGCTTGCTCTGCATGGCCTCGGTGGTAGCGGCGGGAGTCCGGCTCTGGGAAACGAGCGGACGGAAGATCCTACGCCCCCACCCCCGCACCGCGCCGCACCGGGACGGGAAGACGTGAAGGCCGCCCCCCGCTGAGCGGTGGACGGCCTTCACTGTGAACATGGGGTGGTGGAGATGCCGGGAATCGAACCCGGGTCCAGTGGAGTTAATTCAGGGCTTCTCCGAGCGCAGTCCGCTGTGCTTTTCTCGGCCCTGGCGGTCACACGGACAAGCCGCCAACAGGCCCAGCTGCTGTTTGATTTCCCATCCGCCCTCGCAGCCCGGGCGGACGGTTGAGTTCCCTAGATTATGCCAGGGTCCGGGTCGGGAACCCCCCGGTCTGACACCCAAGCGCTCTTAGCTGTTATTAGGCAGCGAGAGCGAACTGCTGGGAATCGCGCTTAGAGTTGGCGATTATTTTTTTGCGACACGTGGTTAACGAGATCATTGCCGCGTTCCTCGGCTCGCTTCCCCTGTTTCAACATCCCCTGTCGAAACCGATCATCCCCATGTTTTGTTGAGAAACAGCTCGGACGGCGACCGTCCGTGTTGCTTGCGCCATAGTACGTGAGGCGACGGGCGAGGGTCCAGCGGATTAACCCCGGCGTCGCCGCGGCTCAGCGCTGGCGCCGTCGGGCCGCCGCCACCGCGCGGGCCGCCTCGCGGGTGTCCTGCTTCTCGCGCAGCGTCTGCCGCTTGTCGTACAGCTTCTTGCCGACGGCGAGCGCGAGTTCGAGCTTCACCCGGCCGTCCTTGAAGTACAGCGAGAGCGGGACCAGGGTGTGGCCGGCGTCCCGGACCTTGGTCTCGATCTTGCGGATCTCCAGCTTGTGCAGCAGCAGCTTGCGCTTGCGCCGCGCGGCGTGGTTGGTCCACGTCCCCTGGGTGTACTCGGGGATGAAGACGTTGTCGATCCACGCCTCGTGGTTCTGGATGTAGGCGTAGCCGTCGACCAGGTTGGCCCGCCCCTCGCGCAGTGACTTGACCTCGGTGCCGGTGAGCACGAGGCCGCACTCGTAGGTGTCGAGGATGGTGTACTCGTGTCGCGCCTTCTTGTTCTGCGCGATCAGCTTCTGTCCGGTTTCCTTTGCCATAGCGGGGTCATTCTCGCACCCCGGGCCGGTGCCGAGCAGCCCCTTTACGCGCGGGTCCCGAGACCGGCGAGGACCCGCAGGGCCAGGGCCCCGGCGTCCTCGGAGGCGGTGGCCGGCACGTCCGGGGTCAGGCCGGTGCCCTCCGGGGAGCGGCCGGCGGGGGTGTAGTAGCGGCCGACGGTCAGCTCCAGCACCGCGCCGTCGGCGAGCCGGCTGGGCTGCTGGACGGTGCCCTTGCCGAACGTCCGGCCGCCCACCACCACCGCCCGGCTGCGGTCCTGCAGGGCGCCGGTCAGCAGTTCGGCGGCGCTCATGGTGCCGCCGTCCACCAGCACCACCAGCGGGGTGCGCTGGTCGCCGCCGGCCGGGGCGGTCAGTTCGCGGGTCCCGCCGCGCTCCTGGTACGAGCCGACCGGGCCGCCGTCCAGGAAGACCCCGGCGGTCCCGGCGGCCTCCTCGACCAGTCCGCCGGAGTTCCCGCGCAGGTCCAGCACCACCCCGGCGTGCGCGCCGCGCACGGCCGCGCGCACCTGCTCGGCCACGCCGCTGGTGAAGGCCCGCACGGTGATCCGGACGACGCCCTTGTCCAGGTGTTCGACCGCGACCTGCTGACAGTCCAGCAGGACCCTGCGCAGCCGCACCTCGCGGACCTCCCCGTCGCCGCGCTGGACGGCGAGGGTGACCTCGGAGCCGGCCTGCCGCTCGCCCTCGCGCCCGCGCAGCCGGGCGACCACCTCGGTCACCGGCAGCCGGTCGGCCTGGTCCTGGCCGATCCGGAGCAGGCGGTCGCCGGCCGCGATCCCGGCCTCGGCGGCCGGCCCGGCCGGCCGGACCTGCGAGACGGCGGTGACGCCGTCCTGGCCGCGGCCGACGGACAGGCCCACCCCGAGGTAGCGGCCGTCCAGGCCCTGGCTGAACTCGGCGTACTCCTGCGCGCTGTAGTAGGCCCCCCAGCGGTCGCCGCTGGCGCCGATCAGGTGCTCGGCCTGCTGCTCGGAGAGCGCGGCGCCGGCCGGGTCCTGGCCGGCCGCGACGGCGCCCACGGCGGCCGGGGCCGCGTCCGCGGACGGGCGGGCCGGCGGCGTGCCCGCGTCGCCCCAGGCGCCGGTGGCGGCGCCGGCCAGCAGCACGGCACCGAACACCAGGCCGAGGGTGGCCGCCTGACGTGCCCTGCGCGGAGTTTCCAGCATGGCATCGGAGTGTAGGCGCAGCGTGCCGCGCGGCGGGCCGGAACGGCCGACGGCGGAACGCCGGCGGCCCCGGACGGCGCAGTGCCGTCCGGGGCCGCCGGGGTGCCGGGGCGCGGCGCTAGACCTTCAGGTACTTCCGGAGGGTGAAGAACGCCGCGATGCCGGCCATGCCCATGCCGACCACCACCAGCAGCGGTATCACCGCCAGCACCGAGCCGAGCCCGATGAAGTGGATGAACTGCACCCGGTCGGCCAGCCAGCTGTGGACGAAGAAGTGCCCGCCGAGCAGCAGTCCGGAGGCCATGATCGCGCCGAGCAGCGCGGCGAACGCGGCCTCGGCGATGAACGGCATCTGGACGTAGAAGTTCGAGGCACCGACCAGGCGCATGATGCCGGTCTCGCGCCGCCTGCTGTACGCCGACACCCGGACGGTGTTGACGATCAGCAGCAGGGCGACGAACAGCATCAGCACCATGATCACGAACGCCGCGGTCTGCAGGCCGTTCAGCAGGCCGAAGAGGTTCTCCAGGATCTTCCGCTGGTCCTCGACCGACTTGACCCCGGGCTTGCCGGCGAAGGCGCTCTGGATGACGTCGTACTTGGTCGGGTCCTTGAGCTTCACCCGCCAGGACTGCGGGATGGCCTCCGGGCCGAGGACGGAGATGAGCGGGTTGTCCGGGTTCATCTCCTTCCAGTGCTTGTACGCCTCGGCGGAGTTCTCGAAGGTCGCGGACTGGACCACCGAGTCCATCTTGTCCAGCTGGGACTTGATCTCGGCGATCTGCGGGTCGGTCGCCGCCCCCGACTGGCACTGCGGCGAGTTGCGGGCGTCCGACTTGGTGCAGAAGTAGATGCTCACCTCGACCTTGTCGTACCAGTACCCCTTCATGGAGTTCACCTGGTCACGGACCAGGAGGGAGGCACCGGCGAGGGCGAGGGAGAGCGCGACGCTGACGACGACCGCGATGGTCATCGTCAGGTTGCGGCGGAGACCCACACCGATCTCCGACAGGACGAACTGGGCGCGCATGCGTGTAACAACTCCAGGGTCGGTACTGCTGGTCGGGCGAGACGGGCCGGCGGCCCACGGGCTCAGCGCTGGAGGATCAGTGCTGGTACCCGTAGACGCCGCGGGCCTGGTCGCGGACCAGCAGCCCCTTGTCGAGCTCGATGACGCGCTTGCGCATCTGGTCGACGATGGCCTGGTCGTGGGTGGCCATCAGCACCGTGGTGCCGGTGCGGTTGATCCGGTCGAGCAGCTTCATGATGCCGACCGAGTTCTGCGGGTCGAGGTTTCCGGTGGGCTCGTCCGCGATCAGCAGCATCGGGCGGTTCACGAAGGCCCGGGCGATCGCGACGCGCTGCTGCTCACCGCCGGACAGCTCGCCCGGCATGCGGTCCTCCTTGCCGCCGAGGCCGACCAGGTCCAGCACCTCGGGCACCACCTTGTTGATGGCGCTCTTGGGCTTGCCGATCACCTCGAGGGCGAAGGCCACGTTCTGCGCGACCGTCTTGTTGGGCAGCAGGCGGAAGTCCTGGAAGACGGTGCCCAGCTGGCGGCGCATGTGCGGCACCTTCCAGTTGGACAGCTTGCCCAGGTCCTTGCCCAGCACGTGCACCTCGCCGGTGCTGGGGCGCTCCTCCCGCAGGCAGAGCCGCAGGAAGGTGGACTTGCCCGAGCCGGACGAGCCGACCAGGAAGACGAACTCACCCTTCTCGATCTCCAGCGAGACGTTGTCCAGGGCGGGACGGTTCTGCTTGGGATAGGTCTTGGAGACGTTGTCGAATCTGATCACGGCTGCATCACGGAGGCCATCCTAGGCGGCGCCAGTCCTCGGTCGGTCCACCCCGGGCGCCCGGCCCGGGGGCGGGCGGAGGGAGCGGAAAGGGCCGCTCCCGGCTTGGGACCATACGCGAAGCCGCGCCCGGCCCGCAGGGTCGGCCCGCGACAAGAGCCGGGACTTGAGGGAGAATGCCCGGTTATGCCCCGAAAATTAGGAGGCATCTCACAGCGCGGGGGCCGGAACGG
Source organism: Kitasatospora sp. NPDC127111 (assembly GCF_042677465.1). Lineage (NCBI taxonomy): Bacteria > Bacillati > Actinomycetota > Actinomycetes > Kitasatosporales > Streptomycetaceae > Kitasatospora > Kitasatospora sp. NPDC127111. Next base: position 46,315 of record NZ_JBHXTG010000008.1, on the reverse strand, counting down.
CCAGAACCTGGCAGAGTGGAGGTGGTGGCCGGGGTCGGCCGCTCCCCCGCACAGGGCACGAACAGGAACCAAAGCCCCGTCCGGTGCGTTGGCTGAAGCAGCGAGGAGGAGATCGCATGACCTGCGACCATCTGGTGTGCGCCAACTGCAACGGCCGCGTGAGCGACGGCCGCTGCCCCGTGTGCCGCGCCAACCGGGCCCGGCTGCAGGAGCAGCAGGGTCCCTTCGCCGCGCTCTCCCCCGCGATGCTGCTGGCCCTGCTGGCCGGGCTGCTCGCGGTGGCACTGATCGCGCGGCAGGCACTGGCCTGAGGACCGGGCACCCGCCCGGGGCCCGGCCCCCACGACCTGGGACGAGGAGGCCCCCGACGGTGATCCGTCGGGGGCCTCCTCGCTGCGTTCGCGACCGCGGTGGGCTCAGCTCGCGGTTTCCCGCTGCTTCCGCCAGCGGATGCCGGCCTCGATGAAGCCGTCGATGTCGCCGTCCAGGACGGCCTGCGGGTTGCCGGCCTCGAACGCGGTGCGGACGTCCTTCACCATCTGGTACGGGTGCAGCACGTAGGAGCGCATCTGGTTGCCCCAGGAGCTGCCGCTGTCCTTGAGCGCGTCCATCGCGGCCTTCTCCTCCTGGCGGCGCCGCTCGAGCAGCTTGGCCTGGAGGACGTTCATCGCGGACGCCTTGTTCTGGATCTGCGAGCGCTCGTTCTGGCAGGAGACCACGATGCCGGTCGGGATGTGCGTGATGCGCACCGCCGAGTCGGTGGTGTTGACGCCCTGGCCGCCGGGGCCGGAGGCGCGGTAGACGTCCACCCGCAGCTCGGACTCGTCGATGTCGACGTGGTCGGACTGCTCGACGACCGGGAGCACCTCGACACCGGCGAACGAGGTCTGCCGGCGGCCCTGGTTGTCGAAGGGCGAGATGCGGACCAGGCGGTGGGTGCCCTGCTCGACGGAGAGGGTGCCGTAGGCGTACGGCGCCTTGACGGTGAAGGTCGCGGACTTGATGCCGGCCTCCTCCGCGTACGAGGTGTCGTACACCTCGGTCGGGTACCCGTGCCGCTCGGCCCAGCGCAGGTACATGCGCATCAGCTGCTCGGCGAAGTCGGCGGCGTCCACGCCACCGGCCTCGGCGCGGATGTTGATCAGGGCCTCGCGGGCGTCGTACTCGCCGGACAGGAGCGTGCGGACCTCGAGCTCCTCGACCGCCTTCTTGACGGCCTCCAGCTCGTGCTCGGCCTCCACGCGGGTGTCCGCGTCGTCCTCGGCCTCGGCCAGCTCGAACAGGACGCCCAGGTCGTCGATGCGGCCGCGCAGGGACTCGACCCGGCGCAGTTCGCCCTGGAGGAAGGAGAGCCGGCTGGTCACCTTCTGCGCGTTCGCGACGTCGTCCCACAGGTCGGGGGCGGCTGCCTCCTCCTCCAGGACCGCGATGTCGGCCCGGATCTTGTCCAGGTCGAGGACGGCCTCGATCGACCCCATGGTCGTGTCGAGGTTCTTGAGCTCTTCGGAAGGATCGACGGCTGCCACGCACCCAGGGTAATGCCCCCGGGGGTGGTCATGACGACACCGGGTGCCGATGGGCGCTCACGGGGCCCTCGGGGCGGTCGAGCGGACGGCCGGACGCGCCGGGTGACCGGCGTCCGGGGAGGCGGCGGCGAAGGCGGTCCAGGCGGCGGCCGCGCCGGCCAGCAGCAGGACCACGGCCACCAGGACGGCCAGCACCCGGCGGCGGCGCAGCAGGGCCTGCCGGTCCCGGCGGTGGGCGGTGGGGGCGGTGCGCTGGGCGCGGGACTCGGCCGCGTAGGAGGCCAGCTCCTGGGCGGAGGGGCGGCGCAGGCTGGTGTGGGTGTCCCGGGTGGAGTCCGGGGCGGCGCCCGGCACCAGCGGAACGGCCGGGCCGCGGCGGCGCTTGTGGGTGCCGGGGCCGGCGTCCACCTCGGCGTAGACCGCCTCGCCGGGGGTGAGCGGCTCCTCGGCGGGGGCGCGGCCCTGCTGCGGGATGGCCAGCACCGGCAGCCCGGCCAGCGCGGGCAGCTGCTCGCGCAGCCGGTCGGCCAGCTCGGCGGCGCGCAGCCGGGAGGCCGGGGCCTTGGCCAGGCACTCGGCGATGATCCGCCAGAGGCCGTCCGGCAGGCCGGGGACGGGCGGCACCTGCTCGGTGACGTGGCGGCGCAGCACCGCGCCGGTGTGGCCGCCGCCGAACGGGGTGAAGCCGGCCAGCAGCTCGTACAGCACGGTGGCCAGGGCGTAGATGTCGACGGCGGCGCGCGGCTCCAGGCCCTCGATGATCTCGGGGGCGAGGTAGTCGGGGGTGCCGATGATCCGGGTGGCGCGGGTCCGGCGCGGGGCGTCGACCAGGCGGGCCACGCCGAAGTCGGTCAGCTTGGCGCGCGGGGCGCCGCCGGGGCCGGGGGCGGCGGCGAGGTCGAGCAGGACGTTCTCGGGCTTGACGTCGCGGTGCACGATCCCGGCGGCGTGCGCGGCGGCCAGGCCGTCGGCGACGTCCGCGATGACCGAGACGGCGGTCTGCGGGGCGAGCGCGCCGTCGCGCTCCAGCCGGGAGCGCAGGTCGGTGCCCTGGACCAGCTCCATCACCAGGGCGAGGTCGCTGCCGTCGACGACCATGTCGCGCACGCCGACCACCCGGGGGTGGTCGAGGCTGGTCAGCGCGGCGCGTTCCTGCACGAAGCGGCCGACCAGCACCTGGTCGGCGGCCAGGTCCTCGCGCAGCAGCTTGACCGCGACCGGGCCGTCCGGTCCCTCGCCGAGCCAGACCGTCCCGGCCGAGCCCCGGCCGATCACCTGGTGGACGGTGTAGCGGCTGCCGATCTTGCGTGCCAATGCTGCTCCGTGGGCGGCGGGAGCGCACCGGGACGGTCCGGTGCGCTCGGTGGGGCGGGACAACAGCGACCAACCTACGCGCCCGGACCCCCTCCGCGGGCCGCCTGAGGGGCTCGGACCGGCACTGGTGGGCGAGAAATATTGTGAATTGTCGACAAAGCGTCAATGTCGCTGTCGGGCCACGGTCACCGGTCCGGAGGGCACACCCGGGACACCGTCAGTTCTTCGCACTGCCGAAGACGCTGCTCACCCAGTCGCTCGCGCTGTTGAACCAGTCCTGCACGTTGGCCCAGTAGTGCGGCAGCGGCGTGAAGTTCCACAGCGCCACCGCGGCCACGGCCAGCACCAGCAGCACCATCAGGCAGCCCTTCAGGCAGCCGAGGCCCGGGATGTACATCCGGTTGCGGCTGCGCGGGCGCGGCTCGCGGCGGGCCGGCGCCTCCCGGCGCTGCGGGGGCTCGCGGTGCTGCGGGGGCTCGCGGTGCTGCGGCGCGGGCGGCTCGGCCCGGCGCGGCACGGCCGGGGGCGCGGGCTGCGGCGGCGCGGCCTGGTAGCCCTGCGGCGGACCGGCCGGGGGCTGCTGCGCCCGGCCCTGGGGCCGGCCGTACCCGGGCGGCGGCGGAGGGGCCTGCTCGTAGCCGCGCTGCGGCGGCTGGTTGTAGCCGCCGGGCGGCTGCGGCCGGCCGCCGGACGGCTGCCGGCCCGGCTGGCCCGGCTGTCCCGCCTGGAAGGGCGGCGGGGCCACCGGCGGGCGCTGGGCGTAGCCGGGCGGCGGGGCCTGCTGGTAGCCGCCGCCCGGGGGCGGCTGCGGCGGCCGGTAGCCCTGCGGCCCGCCCGGGCCGCCCTGTCCGGCCTGGAAGGGCGCCGGGGCGACCTGCGGGGCCTCGAAGTCCTCCGGGTCGAAGTAGCCGATCTCGGTCTGCTGGTTGCGGTCCCGGGCGGCGCGCAGCTGGGTCTGCCACGGGTGCGGCGCCTCGGGCTGCGGCGGCCCCTGCGGGACCGGCGGGACGGCGGCCGGCGGCATCACCCTGGTCCGGTCCGCGGCGCCGTACGGGGCGGCCGGCGGCGGCTGGGTGCCCATCACGGCGGTCGCGGCGGACGGGTCGTACTGCTGGCCCGGCTGCCCGGCCGGGAGCACCTGGGTGCGGTCCTCGGCCCCCGGCGTCCCGACGGCGGCTGCCTCCGCGACGCCGCCCGGCGCCCCGCCCGGGACGGCGGCCGGCTGCGGGTCCGGCAGCAGCAGCGCCCCGACCGCGAGCGCCTCGTCGACCGCCGCCGGCGAGGCGTGCACCCCGACCCCGTTGGCGACCACCCGCAGCGCGCAGGCCAGCGAGACGGCGCTCGGCCGCTGCGCCGGGTCCTTGCGCAGGCAGCGCTCGATGACCGTCCAGAGCGGGTCGGGCATGGTCGACGGGCGTTGCGGCTCCTGGGCCAGGTGCGCCTGGAGCACGGCGAGCGGGCCGTCGCCCTGGAACGGCTGCCGGCCGGTGACCAGCTCGTAGAGCATGATCCCGGCGCCGTAGACGTCCACCGCGGAGGTCTGCGGGCGGCCCTCGGCGGACTCCGGGGCGACGTAGGCCGGGGTGCCGACGAACTCGTGGGTTCGGGTGATCCCCGGGGAGTCGGCGAGCCGGGCGATGCCGAAGTCGGTCAGCATCGGGTGCATCTGCTCGGTGCCCTGCACCACGACGGAGGCGAGCAGCACGTTGGCCGGCTTGAGGTCGCGGTGGACGATGCCGTCGGCGTGGCTGGCCGCCAGCGCGTCGGCGACCTGGGCCATCAGCAGGGCGCCGGCGATCGGACTGAACGGGCCGTTGCCGCGCAGGTAGCGGGCCAGGTCCGGGCCCTCGACCAGGTCCATCACCAGGGCCAGCAGCTCGCCCTCGACGACCAGGTCGCGGACCTTGACGATGTTGGGGTGGGTCAGCCGCAGCAGCAGCGAGCGCTCGCGCAGGAAGCGCATCACCACGTCGGGGTCGGCCGCCAGCTCCTCGCGCAGCACCTTGATCGCGACCGGCTGTCCCGGCTCGCCGCCGGGCACCGCGACATCCGCGCGGACCCGTCCGCGCCAGACGGTGCCGGTGGCCCCCCGTCCGAGGGTCTCCTCAAGCAGATACTTGCTGCCGACTGGCCGCACCTGTCGCACTCCTCGCCGTGCCGCCCGCGCGGGGCGCTCCTCCGCCGGTGCGGTGAGCCTGCCGGGCCCGTGTTCCGGCCACTCTAACGGTGTCCGTTCACGTTTTTGAGGCGACCGGCGAGGGGTTCGGCACGGGTCTGCGGGACATCCTCGGGAGGGAGTCCCGGAGGCCGGGCGCCGGGCCCGCCGGGCGGCGGTTGACCTGACTCCCCGTCGCCTCCACCATGGCGATGATCGCAAGATCGTCAAATCCGGTACCGTGCGCGGACTGTCGGTGACGGATGGCAGGATGACACTCGCCACTCTTGTGGCCCAATGCCGCCGCGGCGGCCCGCGGGGCGTCGAGCACCGCCGGGCCCGCCGCACCGGCCGGGCCGCGGGAACCGGCACCAGGCCTCAGCACCAGCAGAAGGGACCGCGGGCGAGATGCAGATCCGGCTGACCGTCCTCCGACCGCGCAGCGGCCCGGCAGCCGCCGGCTCCGCCATCCCCTACGTGGACGTGCTGGTCACCGCGCCCGTCGGCACCGCGCTCGGCTCCCTCGCGGGCGCCCTCGCCGGCGCCGTGGGCGTGCGCGGCCCACGGGCCGCCACCCACGTGCACCTGTACGCCGGGGCCCAGCGGGTGGACGAGCACACCCTGCTCGGCCACCCACCGCTGCTCGACGGCGCCGTCCTGAGCCTCAACGAACCCGACCCGACCGCCGACGACCCGGACGACGCCCCGGCCGCCGCCGAGCTCCGGGTGATCGGCGGCCCCGACGCCGGCGGCGTGCACCGTCTGCACGGCCGCGAGATCCGGGTCGGCCGCTCCGCCGACGCCGACGTGCCGCTCGACGACCCGGACGTCTCCCGGCTCCACCTCGCCCTCCACCTCGGCGAGGACGGCCGGGTCACCGTCCGCGACCTGGGCTCCACCAACGGCACCACGCTGGACGGCCGGATCGTCCCGCCCCTGGCACCCGAGGAGGCCGTCCCGCTCGACGGCACCGGTCTGCTGCGGATCGGCGAGTCCACCCTCCAGGTCACCGTCCCGGATCCCCGGGACGCCTCCGGCGTGCCCACCCGCGCCGCGCTCCCCGACGGCCACGGCCACCTCCAGCTCGCCCCGCCCGCCCCGGCCCGGCCCGCCCCGGCCGTGGTCGAACCGCCCGCCGCACCCGAGCCCGCCGCCGGCCGCAGCCGCGGCCTGCTCTCGCTCCGGCTCGGCCGCGCCGCCGCCGAACCGTCCGGCCAGGAGAGCGCCGAACGCCACCACGCCGCCGTCCGCACCCGGCAGGCCGCCGCCCAGCGCGAGCGCTGGCCCGACCCCGCCACCCTGCTGCTCAACGCCCTCGGCCCGGGCCCGCGGCTCTGGGAGCGCGGCCCCGGCCACCCCGACGCGCTCACCCTGCGCCTGGGCACCGCCGACCTCCCCGGCGGCCCCGGCACCACCCCCGGCACCCTGCTGCCCGCCGTCCCGGTCACCCTCGACCTGCAGACCGCCGGCAGCCTCGGCCTCAGCGGCCCGCGCGGACGCCTCGACGCGCTCACCCGCGCCGTCGTCGCCCAGCTCGCCGCCCTGCACCCGCCCACCGGCCTCAGCCTGGTCGTGGTCGACGCCGACCCGGCCCGCACCCCCGAGGAGCGGGCCGACACCTGGGCCTGGGCGCTCTGGCTGCCGCACCTGCGCCCCACCGACGGCCAGGACTGCCGGCTGCTGCTCGGCCTCGACGACGACCAGGCCACCGCCCGCCTCACCGAGCTCACCACCCGGCTGAGCGGCCCGACCGGCCTCGGCGGCCACCCCGCCACCGTGATCGTGGTCGACGGCCGCCCGGCCACCGAGGCAGCCCGGCAGGCGCTCGACCTGCTGCTGCGCCAGGGCCCGGCCGTCGGCATCTTCCCGGTCTGCCTGGCCGAGCAGCCCGAGCTGCTGCCGCGCGGCCTCGGCGCCACCGCCCTGATCACCGGCGAGGTCGGCACCCACCTCTCGCTCGACCGGCCGGTCGCCCGCGGCCGCGAGACCCTGCACGAGGTCTCGCTGGACGCCGTCTCGGACGCCTGGGCCGAGCGGCTGGCCCGCGTCCTCGCCCCGCTGCGCGAAGCCGTCCCGGCCGCCCGCGGCCCGCTGCCCGACGCACTGCGCCTGCTCGACCTGCTCCAGCTCGACACCGTCACCCCCGCCAAGCTCTCGGCCCGCTGGTCCGCGCACGCCGGCGGCATCGGCGCCGCCACCGCCCTGCTCGGCACCACCCGGGACGAGCTCTGCACCCTCGACCTGGCCGACCCCGAGCTCACCCTCCCCTCCCCCGACCCGGGCGGCCCGCACCTGCTCATCGGCGGCGCGCGCGGCTCCGGCAAGACCGAGCTGCTGCGCACCCTGGTCGCCTCGCTGGCCGTCTCCGAACGGCCCGAGCGGCTGACCGTCACGATCATCGAGGGCCGGGCGACGCAGGACGGCCTGGACGGCTGCACCGAGCTGCCGCACGTCACCGGCCATCTGAACGCCGCCACCGACCCGCGGGCCGCCCTGCTCGCCGCGGAGGCGCTGGAGGACGAACTCGCCCTGCGCGAGCGGCTCTTCGACGGACTGGACTTCGCCTCCTGGCAGGCGGCCCGCATCCTGGACGACCGCGGCCTGGACAAGAAGCAGGCCGACGCGCCCGACCGGCCCGCCGTCCCGGTACCCGCCGTCGTCGGGGCGGCCGCCCCCGGCCCCCTGCCTCGGGTCGTCCAGCCGCGCGGCAGCGGCGACGCCCCCCGGCCCGCCGCCGCACCGCCCGCCGCGCCCGTGCCGGCCCGGCTGGTCGTCGTGGTGGACGACTACGACGCCCTGCTCGCCCCGACCTCCCCGGCCGGCCGTCCGCTCGCCCGGGCGCTGGCCGCCGTCGCCCGGCGCGGGGGCCCGCTCGGCGTCCACCTCGCCGTCACCACCGGCCGACCGGAGGAGAGCGCCGGCACCGAGGTCGACGAGGCCGCGCTGCTCCGGATCGCGCTGCGCACCGACGACCCCGCCGACTCCGACCTGCTGATCCACCTCGGCGACGCCGCCGCGCTGGCCGAGGACACCCCCGGCCGCGGCTACCTCCGGCTGCCCGACGGCGGCGTGACCGCCTTCCAGGCCGCCCGGATCAGCGGCCGCATCCCGCGCACCGCGACCCTGCGGCCGACCGTCGTCGCCATAGACCCGCTCCAGCTCGGCGCCCCGCCCGCCCGCCGGCCGGTCCGCGAACTGGGCAACGGGCCGACCGACCTGGCCCTGCTGGCCAGCGCGCTCCAGCGGGCGGCCGCCCAGTAGCGGCTCCGGCGGACCGGCTGCCCGGCGGACCAGCGGCCCCGGGCGCGGGCGCGGGCGCGGACCCGACCGGGCCCGCCGGGCGGGTCCGGCGGCTCAGGGAGCGGGGGGCGGGGAGGCGGCGTGCCGGGCGTACTCGGCGGCGGCGAGGACGGAGGCCATCAGCTCCGCGTCGAGGACCGAGGTGTCGGCCAGCCGGGTCGCCGCCGCGTGCGAGTTGAGCAGGGTCCTGGTGACCCGCAGCGCGGCCTCGGGGCGGCGCACGACGGCCCTGGTCCAGTCCGCCACGGCCCGGTCCAGGTCCTGCTCGGGCACGACCCGCTGCAGGATCGAGAGCCCGTACGCCTCGGCGGCCCCCACCGTACGGCTGGTGAGGATGATCTCCCGAGCGCGGGCGGTACCGACCTCGTGCAGGAGGCGCGGGAGCAGGCCGCCCCAGGCGACGGGCAGGCCGAGGGCGAGTTCGGGCAGCCGGAAGGCGGCGGTGTCGGCGCCGACCCGCAGGTCGCAGGCGAGGGCCAGGGCGAACCCGGCGCCGATCGCCCGGCCCTGGACCCGCGCGACGGTGACGGCGGGGCTGCCGGTGATCGCCTCGCAGACCCGGCGGGCCTTGCTGCCGGAGCTGCGGACGCCGCCGCCGGTGGGGTCCTCGGCGAGCGTCGCGGCGAGCTCGTCGCGGTCGCCGCCGAGGCAGAAGTCGGGGCCGGCGGCGGACAGGACGATGACGCGGACGGCCGGGTCCGGTGCGCCGAGGACGGCGAGGAGCTCGTCCAGCATGGCGTCGGTGACGGCGTTCCCGGTCTCGGGGCTGTTCAGCTCGACGTGCAGCACCGGGCCGCGGCGCTCGGCGCGGACGGTGCGGGCCGGGGCGGGGGCTGGGGCGGCGGCTGCGCCGGGGGCTGGGGCGTCGCCGGACTGCTCGGGCCAGGCCCCGGACGCGCCGCGGGCGTGCTCGGACCCGTCGCCCGGACGGCCGGAGCCGGTGGCTTCCGACGGCCGCGGGGGGTACGGGGAGGGCTGGGCGTGCTCGGGATGCGGGATCACCCGGGGGGAGACGTTCATGCGGCCACTCTCAGGGACGTCACGCGGTGGAAGACCATCCGGGACGCGTACTCGGGCGGGCTGATCGCCCGCAGGGTCGGGAAGCGCCGGAGCAACTGGCCGAGCAGGGTGCGCGCCTCCAGTCTGGCCAGGCCGGCACCGAGGCAGTAGTGGGCGCCGCCGCCGAAGGCGATGTGGGAGCCCTTCCGGAGGATGTCGAAGGTGTGCGGGGCCGGGTTGCGGCGCGGGTCGTGGGCGGCCGCGCCGTACATCACGTGGACCATGGTGTCCTTGGGGACGAACACGCCGGACAGCACGGTGTCCTCGGCCGCGACCCGGCTGTTGAGGCGGATCGGCGGGTCGTAGCGCAGCGCCTCGTTGATCGCGTCGTCGATGTGCTCGGGCCGTTCCCGCAGCCAGTCCCACCTGCCGGGCGACCGGAGCAGCGACCAGACCAGCGAGGACATCAGCGTCGCCGTGGTCTCCAGGGAGGCGATGGTGACGAACATCGTGAGCTGGTAGACGATCCGGTCGGTCGACGCGCGGTCGGACTCCAGCGCGTCCCAGGTGCGGATCCAGCCGGACACCACGTCGTCGCCCGGGTTCTCGCGGCGCTCCCGGACCAGGTCGGTGAAGTACCGGCGCAGTTGCACCGTCGCCGCCTCGGAGGTCGCCAACTGGCTCTTGGTGGGCAGGAGTTCCTGGGCGTACACCTGGTTGTGCGTCATCTCGAGGATGTGGTCGTAGTCGTCCGGCGCGATGTCCAGCCAGCGTCCGACGGTGTTGATCGGCAGCCGCTCGCTGACCACGGTGGCCAGGTCGGCCTCGCCGTCCTCCCGTATTCGCTCGGCCAGCCGGTCGAGCAGGCCGGCGACGTCGGCCTCGACGGCCGGCGCCACGGCCTCCAGGGTCTGCCGGTCGAAGAGGTTGCCGAGGCTGTGCCGCTGCCGGGTGTGGTCGGGGGCGTTGAGCCGGGAGAGGGTCCGGCTCATCTCCTGGGTGGCGACGGCCTGCCAGCGCCCGGTGTCGGCCTGCCGGTCCTGCCAGGCGAAGTCGGGGACGAGCCAGGCCCTGCCGCGCAGGACCTGGTTGCACGCGTCGTAGCCGGTGACGAGGTACCCGCCCCACGGGGCGGGGACGAGGTCGCCCATCGCCCGCAGCTCGTCGTAGATGGGGAGCGGGTGGGCCAGCCCCTCGGCCGACCGCAGCCGCCTCAGGAGCGGAACCGCGGCGCGGCGGTCCAGGTTCACTGGGCAGGCATCCAACATGGCGGTCACACGGACTCCTTGCGCTCGGCGGGGAAGTACGGCGGCGACCTACCCAGCAGCGGCGCGCTCAAGCGTCGAGTTGTGTTGTCCCTGTCACATACGGCGAGGAGTCTGCCGGGGCCGGCGCGCCGCACCGCGGCCGGCCGCGGACCGCAACGTCCGGAACGGCCCGGTCAGAGCCGGAAGACGTCCAGGAAGGAGCTCCACCACCCCTTCTGCTTGCGGCCGTTGGCGGGCGCGGCGGCGGGCGCGTGCGGCACCCCGGTCCCGGTGCCGGTCCCGCTCGCGAGCACCGGACCGGTGGCCGGGCGGCCCGGTTCGTGGCTCGCGACCGGTGCCTGGTGCCTGGCGGGCGCCGGGCTGAACCGCACCGGCAGCGAGACCAGTCCGCGCTGGAAGGGGCCCGGCCGCCACTCCAGGCTCTCCGCGGGCACGGCGAGCGTGACGTCCGGCAGCGCGTTGAGCAGGCACTCGATCGCGGTCAGGGCGATGAGCTGGGCCGGCGACTTGGCCGGGCAGGCGTGCGGGCCGGCGCCCCACGCCAGGTGGGCGCCCTTGCTGAGGGTCAACCGGGCGTCGGTCAGCGCCGGGTCGCTGTTGGCGGCGGCGAAGCTGATCACCACCGGACTGTCCGCGGGCAGCCGGTACCCGCCCACCTCGACGTCCTGCATCGGGAAGTGCGTCGCGTAGTTGGCGATCGGCGGGTTGTTCCACAGCACGTCGTCGAGGGCGTCCTCGACGCGCAGCCCGTAGCCGGTGCCGCCGCCGGACAGCAGCAGGAGCAGCGCGTTGCCGATCAGGTTGCGCTCGGGCTCGACGCCGGCGCCCATCAGCATGACCAACTGGTCCTTGAGCTCCTCGTCGCGCAGGCCGGCCGGGTGCTGCACGAGCCACGAGGTGATGTCGTCGCCCGGCTGACGGCGCTTCAGCGCGACCAGGTCCATCAGGCAGGCGTTCAGCTCCTCGTTGGCCTGCATCACGTCGAGGCCGTCGAAGAGCGCGGACATGCTGCGGGTCAGCCGGTCCCCGATGTCGGCCGGGCAGCCGAAGAGCTGGTTGAACAGCAGCAGGGGCAGCAGCTTGGCGTAGTCGTTGAGCAGGTCGGCGCGGCCCAGCGGGCCGAACTGGTCGATCAGGTAGCCGGCGATCCGCTCGACGTGCCGGTTGAGCCGGTTGTCGTTGAGCCGCTCCAGGCTCTCGGTGACGGCCTTGCGCAGCCGCAGGTGCTCGGTGCCGTCCGTGAACAGGCAGTTGGGCCGGTAGAACATCATCGGCAGGACGGGGCTGTCGAGCGGCACCCGCCCCTCGTTCAGCGCCGCCCACCGCCGGGAGTCCCGGGCGAACAGCCCCGGGTTCTGCAGGACCCGCAGGGCGGCCTCGTGCGAGGTGACCAGGGTGGCGTCCACGCCCGGTGCCAGCTCCACCGGGGCGACGTGGCCGTGGGCGCGTAGCTCGTCGTAGACCGCGCCGGGGTCGGACGAGAACGCGTCCCCGTACAGCGGCGTGCGCCCGCCGTGCATCGGGCAGCCCGGGGGAGGCGACTGGGGGGCGGGTCGCTGCGCAGATTCCATGGGTCGTTCCTTGGGGGTGGCCCCGGGCGGGTGCGGCCCCGGGCGGTGGTGACGGGGAAGGGAGAGGTCAGGAGGCGCGTTCGAGCAGGTGCCGGACGAGGGTCAGCAGGGCGTCGGCCGACGAGCGCTGGTCCCGCGCGTCGCAGAACACCACCGGGGTGTGCGGCAGCAGGTCGAGCGCCTCGCGCAGCTCGGCCTCGGTGTAGTCGCTCTGCCGGTCGAAGCTGTTGACCGCCACGGCGTACTCCAGGCCGTACTGCTCGATCAGGTCGATGACGGGGAAGGTGTCGGAGAGGCGGGTCGGGTCGGTCAGCAGCAGGGCGCCCAGCGCCCCCCGCGACATGTCCTCCCAGAGCTGCATGAAGCGCTGCTGGCCCGGGGTGCCGAACAGGTACAGCACCAGGTCGTCGCCGAGCGTCAGCCGGCCGAAGTCCAGGGCGACGGTCGTGGTCTTCTTGTCCGGCACCCCCCGGAGGTCGTCGACGCCGCTCGACGCCTGCGTCATCTTCTCCTCGGTGCTCAGCGGGGCGATCTCCGACAGCGCGCCGATGAACGTGGTCTTGCCGACCGCGAAGTGCCCGACGACGAGGATCTTGACGGCGGTCGTCACCGCGCCCGATACGTAGATGTCCTCAGGCGAAGCGGCGTTGAAGTCCATGCAGTACCTTCTCTAGGAGTCTCGGATCCGGGGCCTGGGCCGGAGGCGGGGTCCCCCTGCGCAGCAGCCGTCCCGCACTGATCAGGTCCGTCAGCAACAGCCTCACCACCCCCACCGGCAGCTCCAGGCGGGCCGCGACCTCGGCCACCGAGAGGTACCCGCCGGAACACAGCTTCCAGATCGCCACGGTCTCCGGGCTCGGGCGGGCCGGGAGCTCCTGCCCGGGACCGACGGTGACCAGGGTGATCAGGGAGAGGTCGTCCGCGCTGGGTAACTCACGGCCGCCGGTGATCACGTAGGAGCGGATGAAACCGCCGGAGACCCTCTGCTCCTCGCCAGGGGACGTCATGAGCCACTGTGTGTGCTCTGGCGCGGCGCCGCGGTCATCGCCCGGCCGAGCGCGCCGACCTGCTGCTGCATCCGGAAGGACATGGCCTCCATGTCGACGTCGGGGGCGGTGGAGGCCGCGAGGTAGGCCCCGCTGCCGGCGGCGATCAGGAAGATCCAGCCGTGGTCGTACTCCAGGAGGGTCTGGCGCCACGCACCACCGCTGCCCCCGACGAACGGGGCGACGGCCCGACTCAGGGACTGCATCGAGCTCATCGCGGCGGCGTTGGTCTCCGCCTCGTCCCGGCCGATCTCGCTGGACCGTTCGAGCAGCAGGCCGTCGGCGGAGACGAGGATGGCATGCCGGGCACCGCGCACCTGAAGCACATCGTTGAGCACCCAGGACAGATCAGGGCTCACTGGATCTCGGTTCCTTCCGTGGTCATGGTGTTGCGCCCGGACAGCGTCCCGCGTTGGAACGCGCCGAGGCGGGATGCCGTCTCCCGGCCGGTGGCCGGCGCCTGCTCGTCGGCGCGGCCGGGGCCGGCGTGGCGCGGGCCGGACTGGCCGGGGTCGGCGTGGCCGGGGTCCTGCGGGTGCGGGACCACCGAGACGGGGCGCCGGCGGCGCCTGGGCAGCCGTCCGTCGGCCGTCGTCTCCGGTTCCGCGACGTGGGCGACCGGCGCGAGGGGCGCCCGGTCCGGATCGGGCAGCGGGGCGAGCTGCTGTGCGGGGGCCTGCGGCTGGACCAGCACGGGCGGGTCCGCGGGCTCGGCCTGGTACCCGCCGAGGTCAGCGGCCACCGGGGGCGCGACGTCGCTGCTGAGCAGCTCGGCCGGCAGGAGCACGACGGCCCGCACGCCTCCGTACGGGGAGACCGAGTCGACGGAGACCCGGAAGCCGTAGCGGGCGGCCAGCATGCCGGAGACGGCGAAGCCGAACTTCGGCGGGTTGCCCAGGCTGGTGAGGCTGATCGGCGCGCCCGGGTTGAGGAGCGCGGCCGCGCGGTCCTTCTCCTCCTGCCCCATGCCGAGGCCGGCGTCGTCGACGATCAGGCAGACGCCGGTCGGAACGGCCTGGACGCTGACCTCCACCGGGGTGTCGGGGGCGGAGTAGTTGGTCGCGTTGGCCAGCAGCTCGGCCAGCACGATGGCGACCGGCTCGACGACCTTGCTGACGAGCGAGACGCTGACCCGGGAGTTGATCCGCACCCGGTCGAAGTGCCGGATCCGGCCCTGGGCGCTGCGGGCCACGTCGTAGATCGAGGCCACGCTCTCCCGGCGGCCCAGCCAGCCGCCGCAGAGCACCGCGATGCCCTGGGCACGGCGGCCGAACTGGCTGTTCGCGTGGTCGATCACCATCAGGTCGGCCAGGATCTGCGGACTGTCGCCGTACTTGCGCTGCACCCGGTCGATGACGACCTGCTGCTCGTCGGCCAGGCCCTGCAGCGTCCGCATCGCCGCCTTGAGGACAGCCTTGGTGTCCTCCTCCGCGTCGCGGCGGACCTCCGCCACCTCGGCGGCGTGCCGGCCCTGCAGCTGCGCGTTCAGCACGCCGAGTTCGTCGCGCTGCCTCACGGCGAGGGAGCCCGCCTCCTCAAGGGAAACGTTTCGCCTGCGCAGCGCCTGGTTCGTCCTCCAGGCCTGGAGGGCGGCTCCGACGGCTGCAAGCATGACCACGACAAGGACCCAGACAAGGGGTTCCCGCACATATGACGTCATGAAACTCTCTTCAGGTGGCATCGCGTCAGGGACGAGGTCCGGACCGCCCGGCGCGAATGGGGACTGGCGGCCTGCACTCCCCCGGAAGACACCTGTCGTTCCATCACGTCGGTGGGAGCTCTTCCGTTAACGGGACCTGTGACAACGCCTATCGCGGAGTCAGCTTACTGCAACTACTGGCGTGTCAGAACAGTTGTCATTTAGGGCAGTTGGGACCAAACTCCGCCACTTGCCGCCGTCCCGGCCGGAAACGGCGGACTTTGTGACCCGGTGTTCACCCACACCTCACGTCGGCGCCACAAGCGAACCGCCCCTGTCGGAGGGCGCGCCGGTGCCGAGAGGCGGCCGAGCAACCGCCCCGAGCCGGAGGGCGCCGGGTCCGCGCGCCCGGAGGCGAGCGGGCGAGCAACCGCCGGGGGAAAACGACGGCGGGGCCGCGTCCGAAGACGCGGCCCCGCCGGATCGGGCCCTTGCTCCCGGTCGTCAGCGCATCGACCCCGTGCGGAGCAGGGTGCGGATGACGCGCATCGCGACCGACAGGCTGGACAGCTCGTAGTTGTCCGAACCCCTTATGTCGTCGAGCGTGCTCTTGGCGCGGTTCAGCAGGGTGGCGTTGAGGTCCGCCCAGGCGGTGTACCGCTCCTCGGGGGTGGCACCCTCGGGGCCGCAGGCCAGGATGTCCGCGGTCAGCGCCGCGTGGGCCGCGAAGAGGTCCTCGCGGATGGCGGCGCGGGCCATGGACGACCAGCGGTCGGTCCGGGGCAGCTCGATGATGCGGTCGAGCAGGTGGGTGATCTGGAGGCGGTCGGCGAGGTCGTAGTACAGCTCGGCGACATCGGCGACGTCCTTGCCGGACCGGTCCGCGACCTCGGTGATGTCCAGGGTCGGGAAGGTCGAGGAGAGACCCGCGATCCGGGTGGCCAGGGCCTCCGGGACGCCCGCCCCGGCCAGCTCGTTGTAGACCGACTCGAACCAGGCGAGGTCCTCGCCGCGGAGCGGCTTGGGCAGCGAGCCCCACACCTGGTTGACCCGGTCGTGGAAGAACTCGATGGTGCCGGCGATGTCCAGCGGCTGGCGGCGGTTGTTGAGCATCCACCGGGTGGCGCGCTCGACCAGCCGGCGCGAGTGCAGCCGCATCTTGGTCTGGGCACGGGCGGGGACCTGGTTGTCCAGGGCCTCGATCTCGGACCAGATCTCCTCGAGGCCGAAGACGGCCCGCGCGGCGGTGTGCGTCCGGGCGATCTCCTCGTACGTGGCGCCGGTCTCCTCCTTCAGCCGGAAGGCGAAGGTGCAGCCACCGCGGTTGATCGTGTCGTTGACGATCAGCGTGGTGATGATCTCGCGGCGCAGCGCGTGGTTGTCGATCGCCTCGGCGAACTTCGCCCGCAGCGCGCTCGGGAAGTACTCGTGCAGCGCGGTGCGGAAGAAGGGGTCGTCGGGCAGCTCGGTGGCGAGCAGCTCGTCGGCCAGCGTGATCTTGGTGTACGCGAGCAGCACGGACAGCTCGGGCTGGGAGAGCCCGCGGCCGCCCTGCTGGCGCTCGCGGATCTGCCGCTCGGTGGGCAGGAACTCCAGCGCCCGGTCGAGCTGCCCGTCCGCCTCCAGCCGGTTGATCATCCGGGAGTGGACGTTGACCATGCTGTGCGCCTGGGCGACGGCGTTGGCCAGCACCACGTTCTGCGCGTAGTTGTTGCGCAGGACGAGGTGGCCGACCTCGTCGGTCATCTCGGCCAGCAGGGCGTTGCGCTGCTTCACCGTCATGTCGCCGTCGGCGACGATCTGGTTGAGCAGGATCTTGATGTTGACCTCGTGGTCCGAGGTGTCCACGCCGGCCGAGTTGTCGATGGCGTCGGTGTTGACCCAGCCGCCCGTGCCCTGGGGGCCGCCGGCCGCGGCGTACTCGATGCGGCCGAGCTGGGTGCAGCCGAGGTTGCCGCCCTCGCCGATGACCCGGGCCCGGACCTGCTCGCCGTTGACCCGGATGGCGTCGTTGGCCTTGTCGCCGACCTCGGCGTTGGTCTCGGCCGAGGCCTTGACGTAGGTGCCGATGCCGCCGTTCCAGAACAGGTCGACGGGCGCCTGCAGGACGGCCTTCATCAGCTCGGCCGGGGTGAGCCGGGCGTCCTCGATGCCGAGCGCGGCCCGGACCTGCGGGCTGAGCTGGATCGACTTGGCGCTACGCGGGAAGACGCCGCCGCCCGCCGAGATCAGCGACTTGTCGTAGTCGTCCCACGAGCTGCGCGGCAGCTCGAAGAGGCGGCGGCGCTCGGCGTACGAGACGGCCGCGTCCGGGTTGGGGTCGAGGAAGATGTGCCGGTGGTCGAAGGCGGCGACCAGGCGGATGTGCTCGCTGAGCAGCATGCCGTTGCCGAAGACGTCACCGGACATGTCGCCGATGCCGACGACGGTGAAGTCCTCGCTCTGGGTGTCGACGCCGAGCTCGCGGAAGTTGCGCTTGACCGACTCCCAGGCGCCGCGGGCGGTGATGCCCATGCCCTTGTGGTCGTAGCCGGCCGAGCCGCCGGAGGCGAACGCGTCGCCCAGCCAGAAGCCGTACGACTCGGCGACGCCGTTGGCGATGTCGGAGAAGGTCGCGGTGCCCTTGTCGGCGGCGACGACCAGGTAGGTGTCGTCCTCGTCGTGGCGGACCACGTCGGCCGGGTGGACGACCGCGCCGCCGACCAGGTTGTCGGTGATGTCCAGCAGCGCCGAGATGAACGTCTTGTAGGACGAGATGCCCTCGGCCAGCCAGGCGTCCCGGTCCACCGACGGGTCCGGCAGCTGCTTGGCGACGAAGCCGCCCTTGGCGCCGACCGGCACGATGACGGTGTTCTTCACCATCTGCGCCTTGACCAGGCCGAGGATCTCGGTCCGGAAGTCCTCACGCCGGTCGGACCAGCGCAGACCACCGCGGGCGACCTTGCCGAAGCGCAGGTGCACGCCCTCGACCTGCGGCGAGTACACCCAGATCTCGAACGCCGGGCGCGGGGCCGGCAGGTCCGGGATGGCCTTCGGGTCGAACTTCATCGACACGTAGGAGTGCCACTCGCCCGAGCCGTCGTGCTGGAAGAAGTTGGTGCGCAGGGTGGCCCTGATGAGGTTCAGGAAGGAACGCAGGATGCGGTCCTCGTCCAGCGAGACGACCTCGTCCAGCGCCCCGGCCAGCTCCTCCACGATGCCCTCGGTCAGCTCGGCGGCACCCTGCTGGTGGCTGGGGCTGAGCCGGGCCTCGAAGAGGTTGACCAGCAGGCGGGTGGTGTGGGTGTTGTTGCGGAGCGCGTCCTCCATGTAGTCCTGGGAGAACGTGGAGCCCGCCTGGCGCAGGTACTTGGCGTACGCGCGCAGCATCATCGCCTGGCGCCAGGTCAGCCCGGCGGTCAGGACCAGCTCGTTGAAGCCGTCGTTCTCGGCCTTGCCGGTCCAGGTGGCGGCGAAGGTCTCCTGGAAGCGCTCGCGCGCCTCGTCGGTCAGGTCGACGGCCTCGCGCAGTCGCAGCCCGAAGTCGTACACCCAGGCGGTGGTGTGGTCCGAGCGGGTCAGCGCGTACGGGTGCTCGTCGAGCACCTCCACGCCCAGGCGCTGCAGGACCGGCAGGACCTCGGTGAGCGAGATCGGGCCGCCGACCCGGTAGATCTTGAAGCGGCGCTCGTCGTCGCCCGCGCCGACCGGCTGGTACAGGTTGAGGCGGAAGTCGCCCTCGCCGTGCAGCGACTCGATCTGCTTGAGGTCGGCGACGGCGGTGCGCGCGGTGAAGTCGGCGCGGTAGCCGTCCGGGAAGGCGTTGGCGTACTTGCGGGACAGCTCGGCGGCGCGCTCCTCGCCCAGCTCCAGGTGCAGCTGGTCGTTGAAGCCGTCCATCCAGAACCGGGCGGCCTCGGCGAGCTTGCCCTCGATCCGCTCGATCTCGGCGTCGGTCAGGTGCGGCAGCTCGCTGCCGGGGGTGACCCGGACGACGAAGTGCAGACGGGTCAGCACGGACTCCGTCGACCAGACCGTGTAGTCGATCGAGGCGCCGTTGAGCTCCTGCATCAGGATGTCCATCAGGCGCAGCCGGATGCGGGTGGTGTAGCGGTCGCGCGGCAGGTAGACCAGCGCGGAGAAGTAGCGCCCGTACTCGTCCTGGCGCAGGAACAGCCGCAGCCGGCGGCGCTCCTGCAGGTAGAGCACGCTGGTGGCGATCTGGAGCAGCTCGGCGGCCGGGGTCTGGAAGATCTCGTCCCGGGGGAAGGTCTCCAGGATCTGCAGCAGGTCGCGGCCGTCGTGGCTCTCGGTGGAGAAGCCGGAGCTGGTGATGACGTCCTGCACCTTGCGGCGGACCACCGGGATGCGGTTGACCGACTCGGTGTAGGCGGCGGCGGAGAAGAGGCCGAGGAAGCGGCGCTCGCCGACGACCTCGCCGTTGGCGTCGAACTTCTTCACGCCGACGTAGTCGAGGTAGGCCGGGCGGTGCACGGTGGCGCGGCTGTTCGCCTTGGTGAGGACGAGCAGCTTCTTCTCGTGCGCCTTGGCGCGGACCGGGGCGGACAGCCGGCCGAAGGCCTCGCTGACCGGGTGGTGGTCGTCGTCGTGGCTGAGCGGGTCGGAGCGCAGGATGCCGAGGCCGGTGCCGGCGACGGCCTTGAGGACCTCCTCGCCCTCGTGCTCGACCAGGTCGTACTCGCGGTAGCCGAGGAAGGTGAAGTGGTCGTCGGCGAGCCAGCGCATCAGCTCCCAGGCCTCGCCGACCTCCTGCTCGGGCAGGCCGGCCGGGGGCTGCTCGGCGAGCTCGTCGGCCAGGCGCAGCGCGGAGTCGCGCATCTTGCCCCAGTCCTCGACGACCTCGCGGACGTCGCCGAGCACGCGGCGCAGGTTGGCCTCGATCGAGCGGAGGTCCTCGCGGTCGGTCTCGCGGTCGATCTCGATGTGCATCCACGACTCGACCAGGGCGTCGTCGGGCCACTCGGCGCCGGCGGCCTTGCTGCGGGCGCAGGCGTCGATGTCCAGGATCTCCAGCAGCTTGCCGGTGATGTCACGGCGGACGACCAGCTGGGGGTGGATCACGATGTGGATCGCGCGGTCCTGGCGGGACAGCTCGTTGGTGACCGAGTCGACCAGGAAGGGCATGTCGTCGGTGACGACCTCGACCACGGTGTGGCCGCAGGACCAGCCGTTCTCCTCGACCGAGGGGGTGTGCACCCGCACCTCGGCGGTGCCCTGCGGGCGCTTGAGCCCGAGCCGGTAGTGCGAGGCGGCCGCACCGTAGACGTCGACCGGGTCGCGGTGGACGAGGTCCTCGGGCGCGGTGTGGAGGTAGTAGTGGTGCAGGTACGCGGTCAGAGCGCCGTTGCTCAGCCCCTCACCCGGCGCCGCTCCCCCCACCTGGCTGTTCTCAGCGGCTGCTGCTGCCTTCGTGAGCAGTTCGGCCTTGGCTGCGTCCAGCTTGGTCTGCATGACTTCTTGGCTCCTGTCGCGCGCCGTTGCGTGACTCGGTGGTGTGTGGATGTGCACCGCCGGGTCTACCGCAATCCTGCCGCACCGACCGGCTGAAAGGCCTTCATGGCACGCATGAAACGCCTCTGCAGCGGGTAGGACGAGACGTTCGGCCTGCAGACACCCGACGACGCCAGCCAGCCTAACCGGATCAATCGAAGGTGTCAGGGGACAGGGAGGCACAAACCTGCAGGAAGATCCGTCCGTCCTGGACACCATGTCCAAACCGGCCGGTCGTGTTCGCCATCAGCAAGAACACCGCCCTCCCGAAGCCTCCGCCGCGGCGCTCAGCCCATGTGCGGGTAGCCGTACGCGGTCGGCGGGACGAAGGTCTCCTTGATCGACCGGGCGGAGGTCCAGCGGAGCAGGTTCTGCGCGGCGCCGGCCTTGTCGTTGGTGCCGGACGCGCGGCCGCCGCCGAACGGCTGCTGGCCGACCACCGCGCCGGTCGGCTTGTCGTTGATGTAGAAGTTGCCGGCCGCGAAGCGCAGCTCCTCCACCGCCCGGGCGATGGCGTAGCGGTCCTGGGCGATCACCGAGCCGGTCAGGCCGTAGGGCGCGCCGGAGTCGACCCGGCCGAGCACGTCCTCCCAGCGGGCGTCCTCGTAGACGTGCACGGCCAGGATCGGGCCGAAGTACTCGGTCCGGAACATCTCGTTGCGGTGGTCGGAGGAGACCAGCACGGTCGGGCGGACGAACCAGCCGATCGCGTCGTCGTACTGGCCGCCGGCCGCCAGCTCCACGGTCGGGTCGCTCTTGGCCCGCTCGATCGCGTCGCGGTTCTTCTCGAAGGCCCGGCGGTCGATCAGCGCGCCCATGAAGTTGGACAGGTCGGTGACGTCGCCGACGGCCAGCGCGTCCACCTCGGCCAGGAAGTCGTCCTTGATCCGCTGCCAGAGGCTGCGCGGCAGGTAGGCGCGGGAGAGCGCCGAGCACTTCTGGCCCTGGTACTCGAAGGCGCCGCGGATCAGCGCGGTCCGCAGGATCTCCGGGTCGGCCGAGCGGTGGGCGAGCAGGAAGTCCTTGCCGCCGGTCTCGCCGACGATCCGCGGGTACGTCCGGTAGCCGCCGATGTTGGCGCCGACGGTCTGCCAGAGCGACTGGAAGGTGGCGGTGGAGCCGGTGAAGTGCAGCCCGGCGAGGGCCGGGTCGGTCAGCGCCACCGGGGAGACCTGCAGGCCGTCGCCGGTCACCAGGTTGATCACCCCGGGCGGCAGGCCGGCCGCCTCCAGCAGCCGCATCAGGTGGTGGGCGGCCAGGGTCTGGGTCGGCGCGGGCTTCCAGACCACGGTGTTGCCCATCAGCGCGGGCGCGGTCGGCAGGTTGCCGGCGATCGCGGTGAAGTTGAACGGGGTGATCGCGTAGACGAAACCTTCCAGCGGGCGGTGGTCGGTGCGGTTCCACACGCCCGGCGAGGAGATCGGCTGGTCGGCCAGGATCTGCCGGGCGAAGTGCACGTTGAACCGCCAGAAGTCGATCAGCTCGCAGGCGGAGTCGATCTCGGCCTGCTGGACCGTCTTGGACTGGCCCAGCATGGTCGCCGCGTTGAGCGTCTCCCGCCACGGCCCGGACAGCAGGTCGGCGGCGCGCAGGAAGACCGCCGCCCGGTCGTCGAAGGAGAGCGACCGCCACTCCCGCCCGGCCGCCAGCGCCGCGTCCACCGCGGCCCGGGCGTCCTCCCGGGTGGCGTTGCCGAGCACGCCCAGCTTGGCGGCGTGGTGGTGCGGCTGGACGACCTCGATCCGCTCGCCGCCGCCGAAGCGCTGCTCGCCGCCGATGGTCATCGGCAGCGGGATCTGCTCGGCGGCCAGCTCGTCCAGCCGGCGCACCAGCCGGGCCCGCTCCGGGCTGCCGGGCGCGTAGCCGTGCACCGGCTCGTTGCCCGGGGTCGGGACCTGGGTGACTGCGTCGATGGGCATGGCGGGCTCCGCTCGTCCTGGTGACCGGGCCCAGGGACGGCCCGGCGTCAGTCCAGCCTGACGAGCGGCGGGCCGGTTCGCCCGTTCAGACACGCCACCGGCGGACGTGGTTCACGCCACGCCGGGAGCGGCTCCGGTGGTCCGGGTCCCGTGGTCGCGCGCGGCCCTGCGTCCCCGTGGTCGCGCGTGGCCGGGCGCGTCCCGTGGTCACGCGCGCCGGGTGCGTCCCCGTGGTCGCGCGTGGCCGGGCGCGTCCTCGGGGGTCAGGCCGCGATCAGCCCGGCCAGCTCGACCGCCTCGGCCAGGCTGTCCACCACCGGGACGCCGACCAGCTCCAGCTTCGCCCGGGTGTGCGAACCGCCGGTGTACAGCACCGCGTGCGCACCGGCGTTCAGCGCCGCCAGCGCGTCGTCCGCGGCGTCGCCGATCAGCACCGTACGGGCCGGGTCCACGTGCTCCCCGAGCGCGGCCAGGTGCCGGGTGAGGTGCTCGGCCTTCTGGCCGCCGGACGGGCCGCTGCGGCCGTCCACCCGGAGGAAGTGCGGGGTCAGGCCGAAGCCGTCGACCACCGGCACCAGCTTCTCGTGCTCGTACATCGACAGCAGCGACTGGCTGTGCCCGGCCGCCCGCCAGCCGCTCAGCAGCTCCACGGCGCCGTCGGTCAGCGCGCAGGCCGCGCTCAGCTCCCGGTAGTGGTCGTGGAACGCGTCGTCCAGCCGCAGCCACTCGTCGTCGGAGGGCAGCCGGCCGAGCAGCCGCTGGTAGAAACGGGGAATCGGGATCTCGTACTGCTCCCGGTACTCCTCCATGGTCATCGGTCCGATGCCGATGGTCGCGAAGGCGGCGTTGCTCGCGCCGAGCACCGCCTCCATGTCGTGGAAGAGCGTCCCGTTCCAGTCCCAGACGATGTGAATGCGCACGCAGGGAACGGTAACGCCGGACACCAACGGACCGGTAGGACGGGGCTCACGCCCGTCCCGCCCCACCCGTCGCCCCGCCCCTCGCCCCGCCCGCCGGCTCACGCCAGCAGGGAGGGGATCTCCTGGGTGGCGAACCAGAGCAGGTCGTGGTCCTCCGCGCCGTCCACCGTGAACTGCGCGTCCTGGTCACCCGCGTCGGCCGCCGCCACCGCCGCGACCGCCGCCTCGACGTCCGCGAGCACCTCCGGGTCGGCCACGTCCGCGTGCACCGCGGCCGCCTTCGCCAGCTTCACCGGGCCGGCCAGCACCACGCGGCCGAGCGAGGCCTGGTCCTGGTACTCGTCGCCGGGGAACGGCTTCACCGCGGAGTCGGCGACGTCCAGCGCCACCACCACGCGCCGGCGCGGCGCGTCCGGGTCCTCCGCCAGCAGCCGCAGCGAGGACTGGGCGGCCCGGTTCAGCGCCGCGTACTCCAGCTCCTCCAGGTCGTCGCTGACGTACCACTCGCGCAGCGCGGGCGTCACTGCGTACGCCGCGGACTGCTCCAGGGCGCCGCCCGGGTGCGCCGCCGCCAGGCCGGTCAGGGTGGTGGGCACGTACACGCGCATCGGTGGCACTCTCCGGTTCGTCCAGCGGCACAGCTTCCAGCGCCCCCAAGAATAAGCGCCGGGACGGCGCCCGTGATCACGTGCTCACTCCCGTCCGCGCTCCCCGCGCCGGGCGTACCGGGGGCCGGGGGTGTCGCGCGGGGGTCACCGCACGCCGTCCAGGGCCGCCCGGCTGGTCCGCAGGGCGCTCTCCAGCACGGCGCCGCGGCGGGCCGGGTCCATCATGTTCGGCCCCATCACCGCCAGGTCGGCCGGCGTCGGCGCGAGCAGGTGCACCCGGACGCCGCTCGCCCGCAGCAGCCGGGCCTCGCGCATCAGCTGCCTGGTCACCGCCCGGCGGTAGCGGCCGACCACCTGGGCGAGCACGCCGTGCGGGCGGTCCCGGGCACGCCACTCGCGCAATGCCGCCAGGGTGCCCCGGCCCGGCCCGGCCGGCGTGGCCGACGGCCCGCGCGGGTCCAGCCGCAGCGCCATCGGGGCGAGCACGAAGACCTCGTCCAGGCCGCGGCCGAGCATCAGGTCCGCGTTGGTGGCCGACCAGCAGCCGCCGTCCACGAACGCGGAGCCGTCGACGTGGACCGGGGCGAACCAGCCGGGGATCGCGCAGGACGCCATCACCGCGTCGGCGAGCGCCGCCGGCGGGGCGCCCGGGTCGCCGAAGACCACCCGGTGGCCGCTGCGGTAGTCCACCGCGGCCACCCGCAGGGGCGAGCCGTCCGGGAAGCCGCCCGGGCCGAGCAGCCCGCGCACCAGCTCGCCGACCGGCGCCAGTGAGCCGCGGCCGTGCGGCGCCATCGCCGAGACCATGGTCAGCAGCGGGTACCCGCGCGGGTGCCGGACGGCGTCCCGGAGCAGGCCCGGCGAGCCGATGCCGGCCCGTGGGCGCGGGGGCAGCGCGCCGCCGACCGCGGTGTCGTAGTCGAAGTCCACCCCGGCCAGCGGGCCGGCGGTGACCGGCAGGCCGCGCTGGTGGTCGCGGAGCTGGTCGGCCCGGACCCCGCCGACCAGCAGCGCGCCGAGGATCGCGCCCGCCGACGTCCCGAGCACCGCCTCCGCGTCGCCCGGCTGCCAGCCGACCGCCTCCTCGACGGCGCAGAGCGCGCCGACCGTCCAGGCCGCTCCGAGCATCCCGCCGCCACCCAGCACCAGACCCCGGCGGGGAGTGCCCTCGGCGGGGCGCGGCTCGGCCGCCCGTGTCTCGGGTACCCGTGTCGTCATGCCGGCCGCCTGTCGTCGTCGGGGCGGATGTCGCCGTCGGGGCGGATGTCGTCCCCGCCGTGCGCCCGGTCCTGAACGGCGCCTCCCGCCGCTCGCACCGGTGTTGCGGGGCCGGTCCGGGCGGGTCGCCGGTCCGGCTCCGATCGTGCGCGCCCAGCGGTCGGCCGCGCAACGCCTGGCCACGGCCGCGCCACCCGTCCCGGCGAACCCGACCGTCCCCTTTCGGGCCTTCCCACCCGCCCCCGCACGTCAACCCGATGCCACCCGGACGGCGTCACGGGCCGTTGCCCCATCGGCCGGTTCACCCGGATAGGTGAACCTTCGGGAGGGCCCCGGAGTGCCGCGGAACCCGGTTGCCGCCCCGCCCGGGGCACCACTACCAAGGACCCGTCCGTACCCGCACCACCCGTCGCCCAGGAGCCCCGATGACCCCCCGCCCGACCCGGACCGGCCCGCACCGCGCCGACCCGCGACACGACGGCGTCCACCGCACCGACGCCCGTGACGCCGACGCCCGGCACACCGATCCCCGGCACACCGACCCCCGGCACACCGACCCCCACGCCGGGCCGCCCCACGGCGTCCGCCTCGGCCGGGCCGCCGTACCACCGGCCCACCCGCGGGCCGCCTCCCGGGCCTGCCCCCACCCGTCCGCCGGCCGGCGGCCACGCCACCCCCGGGTCGCCTGCACCACCGCCACCCCGACCCCGGACCTCCGCGCCGGGCTGAGCGTCCGCTTCGCCCACCAGCTGGTCGAGGTGCTCACCGGCGCCCGGCCGTCCGGCCAGCTGATGCGCCACACCACGCTGGACGGCTACGGCCAGCTCGCCGCGCTGGTCCGCGCGGGCACCCTGCGGCGCGGCGGCGCCGCCGACCGGCCCCGGCTCGGGCCCGTGCACGACCGCTCGCCCTCGCCCGACGTGGTCGAGGCCTGCGTCCGGGTCGACCTCGGCAGCCGGCACCACATGGTGGCGTTCCGGCTGGAGCTGCGCGGGCCCGCCGGGCAGTGGCAGTGCACCGCCGTGGAGGCCCGGTGAGCGGGCCCGCCGTCCGGCCGCGCCGGGCCACCCCGCACCCGGCCACCCCGACCCGGGCCACCCCGCGACCGGCGCGCACCCGACCGGCCACCGCACGACCGACCGTCGCACCGCCGGCCACCGCAACGGCGCAGGGCGCCACCCGCGTACGGGAGCGGCGCCCTGCGTGGCGGCGGGCCGGGCGGGCCGGCCGTGCCTCAGCCCTTGCGGCGGCGGCCCTTGGCCGACTTGGCGGCCTTGCGGCGCTCGGCGCGGGTCAGCCCGTCGCCCTCGTCCTCCGGCGCGTAGTCCTCGAAGTCGCCCTCGACCACACCGCCGCCGACCTCGTCCGAGGGGGCCGTGTAGTGCAGCCGCTGCGGCTTGGGGGCCTCCAGGCCCTTGGCCTTGATCTCCGGGCGGGCGGCGTCCTTCTCCAGCTTGTCGAGCACCACCTCGGTGTCCTCGACCGGCACCTCCTCGACCTGCTGCTCGACCTGGACCTCCAGGTTGAACAGGTAGCCGACGGACTCCTCCTTGATGCCCTCCATCATCGCGGTGAACATGTCGAAGCCCTCGCGCTGGTACTCGACCAGCGGGTCGCGCTGCGCCATGGCCCGCAGGCCGATGCCCTCCTGGAGGTAGTCCATCTCGTAGAGGTGCTCGCGCCAGCGGCGGTCCAGCACCGAGAGGACGACCCGGCGCTCCAGCTCGCGCATGATCTCCGAGCCGAGCTGGTCCTCACGGGCGCCGTACTGCGCCTGGATGTCCTCCTGGACGACCTTGGTGAGGAACTCCGGGGTGAGGCCCGCGGTGCCGCCGGCCTCCTCCTCCAGCTCCTCCAGGTCCAGGGTGATCGGGTACAGCTGCTTCAGCGCGGACCACAGCTTGTCGAGGTCCCAGTCGTCCTCGAAGCCCTCGCCGGTGGCCGCCTTGACGTATGCCTCGACGGTGTCGTCCATGAAGTGGCCGACCTGCTCCTGCAGGTCCTCGCCCTCCAGGACGCGACGGCGCTCGCCGTAGATGACCTCGCGCTGGCGGTTCAGCACCTCGTCGTACTTGAGGACGTTCTTGCGGATCTCGAAGTTCTGCTGCTCGACCTGGGTCTGCGCGGAGGCGATGGCACGGGTGACCATCTTCGACTCGATCGGCACGTCCTCCGGCACGTTGGCCATCGAGAGCACGCGCTCGACCATCCCGGCCTTGAACAGGCGCATCAGGTCGTCGCCCAGCGACAGGTAGAAGCGGGACTCGCCCGGGTCGCCCTGACGGCCGGAACGGCCGCGCAGCTGGTTGTCGATCCGGCGGGACTCGTGCCGCTCGGTGCCGAGGACGTAGAGGCCACCGGCCTCCTTGACCTCCTCCTGCTCCGACTTGACCGAGGCCTTGGCCTTCTCCAGCGCCGCCGGGAACGCGGCCTCGTACTCCTCCGGCGTGTCGACCGGGGTGATCCCGCGCTGGGCCAGCTCGGCCGCCGCGAGGTGGTCGGCGTTGCCGCCGAGCATGATGTCGGTACCGCGGCCGGCCATGTTGGTGGCGACGGTCACGGCGCCCTTGCGGCCCGCCTGGGCGACGATCTGCGCCTCACGCTCGTGGTGCTTGGCGTTCAGCACCTCGTGCGGGATGCCGCGCTTGCGCAGCTCCTGCGAGAGGTACTCGGACTTCTCCACCGACACGGTGCCGACCAGCACCGGCTGGCCCTTCTCGTGCTTCTCGGCGATGTCCTCGACCACGGCGGCGAACTTGGCCGGCTCCGACTTGTAGATCAGGTCCGGCTGGTCGATGCGCAGCGGCGTCTTGTTGGTCGGGATCGGGACCACGCCGAGCTTGTAGATCTGGTGGAACTCGGCCGCCTCGGTGGTACCGGTACCGGTCATACCGGCCAGCTTGTCGTACAGGCGGAAGAAGTTCTGCAGGGTGATGGTGGCCAGCGTCTGGTTCTCGTTCTGGACCTCCACCCCCTCCTTGGCCTCGATCGCCTGGTGCATGCCCTCGTTGTAGCGGCGGCCGGCCAGGATGCGGCCGGTGTGCTCGTCGACGATCATGACTTCGCCGTTCATCACGACGTAGTCCTTGTCCGCCTTGTACAGCTCCTTCGCCTTGATGGCGTTGTTCAGGAAGCCGACCAGCGGGGTGTTCACCGACTCGTAGAGGTTGTCGATGCCGAGGTAGTCCTCGACCCGGGAGACACCCTCCTCCAGCACGCCGACGGTGCGCTTCTTCTCGTCGACCTCGTAGTCGCGGTCGATCTTCAGGCGCTGCACCAGCTTGGCGAAGTCGGCGTACCACTTGGTCGCCTGGTCCGCCGGGCCGGAGATGATCAGCGGGGTGCGGGCCTCGTCGATGAGGATCGAGTCGACCTCGTCGACCACCGCGAAGTTGTGGCCGCGCTGGACGAGTTCGTCCTTCGACCAGGCCATGTTGTCGCGCAGGTAGTCGAAGCCGAACTCGTTGTTGGTGCCGTACGTGATGTCCATCGCGTACTGGCGCTTGCGCTCGGCGGGCGTCATGTTGGCCAGGATCACGCCGACTTCGAGGCCCAGGAAGCGGTGCACCCGGCCCATCCACTCCGAGTCGCGCTCGGCGAGGTAGTCGTTGACGGTGATCAGGTGCACGCCCTTGCCGGTCAGCGCGTTGAGGTACGCGGGCAGGGTGCCGACC
This sequence comes from Kitasatospora sp. NPDC127111, assembly GCF_042677465.1. Taxonomy (NCBI): domain Bacteria; kingdom Bacillati; phylum Actinomycetota; class Actinomycetes; order Kitasatosporales; family Streptomycetaceae; genus Kitasatospora; species Kitasatospora sp. NPDC127111. The sequence goes on along the minus strand of NZ_JBHXTG010000008.1, from coordinate 17,668 downwards.
AGGGTCTTGCCCTCACCGGTGCGCATCTCGGCGACGTAGCCGAAGTGCAGGGCGGCGCCGCCCATGAGCTGGACGTCGTAGTGCCGCTGGCCGAGCACGCGCTTGGCGGCCTCGCGGACGGTGGCGAACGCCTCGGGGAGGATGTCGTCCAGGGTCTCGCCGTCGGCGAGCCGCTGCTTGTACTCGTCGGTCAGCGCGCGCAGCTCGGCGTCGGTGAGGTTGACGAAGTCCTCTTCGATGGAGTTGACCTGGGCAGCAATCCGCTGCAGCTTGCGAAGGATCTTGCCTTCGCCGGCGCGCAGGATCTTGTCGAAGACGGACACTTGGGCGGGCTCCTTGCCTGTATTGGCACTGGACGACTGCACGGCGGGTCCACCCCACCGCACGGGCCATCGTATGCGAGGAGTCCAATGCCCCGGGAGGTGCGTCAGCACGGTATTCCCGTGTCACTCGTGCGAGCACATGGCCTGATAGCACCGCTCACCGGGGCAAACCGGGCGGCTGTCCGGACAGTTGGGCCGCTCGGCCGGTTAATCGGCTGCTCGTATTCCCGCCCTCACGGAATAATCCGTTTATGGAAGAGCAGCACGAAGAGCAGAGCGTGGCGCGGGCCGTCGAACCCGTCGTCCTCACCACCGAGCGCCTGGTCCTGCGGGCCCCGCAGGAGTCCGACGTCGACGCGGTCCTCGCCGCCTGCCAGGACGCGGAGATCCAGCGCTGGACGGTGGTCCCCAGCCCGTACCGGCGCGAGGACGCCGAGTACTTCGTGCGCGATCTCGCCCACAACGGCTGGCGGACCGGCGAGAACCGGATCTGGTGCGTGTTCGAGCGCGGGACGGGCGCGCTGGTCGGCTCCCAGGGGCTCATCAGCTGTCCCGGCCGGCCGGGCGCCGCCGAGGTCGGCTGGTGGGCGACCAAGGAGTACCGGGGCCGCGGGTACACCGCCGAGGCCGCCGCCGCGGTGGCCCGCTACGGGCTCACGGAGCTGGGCCTGCGCCGCCTGGAGTGGTACGCCTACGTCGGCAACGAGGGCTCCCGCGCGGTGGCCGAGAAGGTCGGTTTCCGCTTCGAGGGCACCCTGCGCTCGTTCGCCGAGCAGCGCGGGCGGTTCCACGACGCCTGGGTCGCCGGGCTGCTCGCCACCGACCTCGCCGACTGAGGTCACCGGCCCCACCGCCCCGCGCCCCCGTCGCCCCCGCTGTCCCCGGCCGCACCGACCCCACCGACCTCACGACCGGCGCCGCGGCCGGTCGACCCCACGACCGGCGCCGCGGCCGGCCCCGCCCACCGGCCGCACCGGCCGGCCCCGCCGGTTGTCGGTCCCCCGGTCTAGGCTCGCCGGCATGACCGCTTCGACCCCCGCCGCGATCCCGACCCCGGCCCCCGTCACCACCCTGGGCGCCGACGACGCCCGCCGGATCGCCCTGCGCGCACAGGGCCTGCTCGGGGCGCCGGACCGCCACGGCGGGGTGCGCGGCGTGCTGCGCCACCTCGGTGCCGTCCAGCTCGACACCATCTCGGTGCTGGCCCGCTCGCACGAGCTGATCCCGTACGCGCGGCTCGGCGCGGTCGGCCGCCCGGCCGTCGAGGCGGCGTACTGGGGCGCGGGGGCGAGCTTCGAGTACTGGTCGCACGCGGCCTGCGTCCTGCCGATCGAGGAGTGGCCGCTGTTCGCGTTCCGGCGCCGCCGCTACCGCGAGCGCGGCCACCTCTGGGGCCACCAGGTCTCCCCGGAGACGTACCGGCACGTGCTCGACAAGCTGCGCGCCGAAGGCCCGCTCACCTCCACCGAGCTGGGCGGCGCCAAGAAGACCGCCGAATGGTGGGACTGGTCCGACACCAAGATCGCGGTGGAGCGGGCACTGGCCTTCGGCGACGTCGTCTGCACCGCGCGCCGGAGCTGGAAGCGCGTCTACGCGCTGGCCGAACAGGCCGTCCCCGCCGAACTGTTCGAGGCCGAGCCGACCGACGAGGAGTGCCTGCGCACCCTGGTCGCCCAGTCCGGCGCAGCTCTCGGCGTGGCCACCCGGGCCGACCTGCTCGACTACCACCGGCTGCGCGCCGACCAGTTGGACGCGGTGCTGGCCGACTCCGGCCTGGTGCCGGTCGAGGTGGCGGGCTGGGGTCCGAACGGCTCCCCCGCCGCCGCCTGGGCCGATCCGGCCGCGCTCGCCGGCACCCCGCGCGGCCGTCACCGGACCACGCTGCTCTCCCCGTTCGACTCGCTGATCTGGGACCGCGCCCGCACCGAGCGGATCTTCGGCATGGCGCACCGGCTGGAGGCGTACACCCCCAAGCACAAGCGGGTGCACGGCTACTTCGCGATGCCGTTGCTGGCCGGCGGCCGACTGGTCGGCCGGGTCGATCCGGCCCGCGAGGGAAAGACCTTGGTGGCCCGTCAGGTGTCGCTGGACTCCGCCCGGCACGTGGAGGCGCTGGCCGCCGCCCTGCGCGAGGCGGCCGCATGGGTGGGCTGCTCGGACGTGCGGGTGGAGGTGCTGCGGGACGAGGCGCTGCGCCCGGCCCTGGAGGGGCTGCTCAACGCCTGAGGCGGGCCGCGCGGCCCGGCGGCGGCCCAACGGCGCCCGGACGGCGGCCGGGCGGTGGCCGAACGGCGCCCGGGCGGTAGCCGAACGGCGGCCCAACGGCGCCCGGATGGCGGCCGGGGTCACCCTATTTCGAGGATCTTCTCCCGCATCGCGTAGACCACGGCCTCCATCCGGGAGTGCAGCTGCAGCTTCTCCAGGATGTTGCGGACGTGGTTCTTCACGGTGTTCTCGCTGATGAACAGCTCCTTGGCGATCTCCCGGTTGTTCATCCCGGTGGCCACCAGCTTCAGCACCTCCAACTCCCGGTCGGTGAGCCGGGGTGCGGGCACCAGGTCCCGGTCGTCGGAGCGGCGCTGGATCATCGACTTGAACTCGGTGAGCAGCTTGGAGGCCATCGACGGGCTGATCTGGGACTGCCCGTCGGCGACCGCGCGGATCGCGGTGGCGACCTCGTCGGTGGAGATCTCCTTGAGCAGGTAGCCGGTGGCGCCGGCCTTGATCGCCTCGTAGAGGTCGGCCTCCTCGTCGCTTATCGTCAGCATGATGATCTTGGTGCTGGGCACCACGTCCTTGATCGCGGTGCAGGCCTCGATCCCGCTGCGGCGCGGCATCCGGACGTCCATCAGGATGATGTCGGGGAGCAGGTCGGCGGCCTTCAGCACGGCCTCGGCGCCGTCCCCGGCCTCACCGATGACCTTGATGTCCTCCTCCTCCGCGAGCACGATCTCCAGCCCGCGGCGGAACAGCGCGTGGTCGTCCACCACCAGGACGCGGATCGGCTCCCCCCGGTGCGGGGCGTACTCGGGCTCCTCCCCCGGCCCCGCCGCGGGCCCCAGCCCGAAGTGATCCCCCATCCGCTCCTCCCCCGTCGCCGGTCGTCGTGCGCCAATCATTCCACGGCCGCGGCGCCGCCCGGTCACCCTCCGGCGCCGATCGCCCCGCATCGGGTGACCCCGGAAGGCCCCGCGGCGGCCGCACAGCACTCCCGCGACGCCCGCACGACGCCCCGGAAAGCCGGTGACCCCGGCGGGCAACGGCCGCCGGGGTCACCACTCCCAACACTGTTCGGACGGTCAGTCCTCGTCGTCGGACCCGCCGATCGCACCGCCCGCGCCTCCGCCCGCCGCGGCCGTGCCGTCGGTCTGCAGGTGGATGACGCCGTAGTGGTATCCGTGCCGGCGGTAGACGACGCTCGGCAGGCCGCTGTCCTTCTCCACGAAGAGGTAGAAGTCGTGGCCGACCAGCTCCATCTCGTAGAGCGCCTGGTCCAGCGCCATGGGGGCGGCCGGGTGGGTCTTCTCCCGGACCACCAGCGGGCCTTCGCCCTCCACTTCCAGGGATCCCATCATGGTCTTGCGGACGGCCCCGTTGGTCTCGCCCTCCCGCTGCGTCGTGTCCGGCAGCGCGGCCAGGGCCGCGGTCGCCTCGGCGACGCTGATGGGGGTGCGGCCGGTACCGCCCTTGTGCACCCGGCGACGGTCCGCGGACTTGCGCAGCTGCGCGTCGAGCTTCGCCGAAGCCAGGTCGAGCGCCGCGTACGGGTCGCCGGCGGCGGCCTCGGCCCGGATCACCGGCCCACGGGTACGGAGAGTGATCTCCACCCGCTCCGACCGGTCGGCCTGCCGCGGGTTGTGCTCCTTGGACACCTCGACGTCGAGGCTGATCACCTTGCCGTCGAACTTCTGGACCTTCTCCAGCTTCTCGGCCACGTGCTCGCGGAACCTCTTGGGCACCTCGGTCTTGCGGCCCTTGACGACGATGTCCACGCAGAACTCCGATCCCTCGTGCTGACGCCGATCCGGGTGCTACCGGATCGGGCTGAGACCCAGCTGGACCAGCCAATCCACTGCCGGCCCACCGCCCCGCCGCGAACGGCGGAAACGACTGGCCCTCACCTCACTTCCTCCCCACCAGGGACGGTTGAAACCCCCTGGAGCTCATCGAACACCTCACACGGGGTTTTCGCCTCCCCAAGCGGGAATACGGGTACGACCCGGTGCCGCGGGCTGGCAGTCAAGCTGTTGCACCCTGTCTACCCTCCTGCGAGTGAAACATGGGGAAATACCTGGACAACACCCCTCGTACGGCGGATTCTTTGCTCACTCTCCGTGCCGCCGCCGCCAGGAGCAGCCGTGCCGCCCACCTCCAGCCCCTCCCGCCCGCAGACCGCCCACGGGCCGTTCGGCCACGCACTGGCGGGTCTGCTGGACGTGCTGCTGCCCGCCCGGTGCGCCGGCTGCGGCGCCGACCGGGGCCAGCTCTGCCCGCTCTGTCGCAGGGCCCTGCTCACCGCCCGGCCCGGTCCCACCGCGCTGCCCTGGGTGCACGCGGCCGCCCCTTACGCCGACCCGGTCCGCCAACTGCTCCTGGCCCACAAGGAGCGCGGCGCGCTGCGGCTGGCCGGCCCGCTCGGGGAAGCACTCGCCCGGGCCGTGCGCTCCTCGCTCGGGCCGCGCGCCGGGCTGGCGCCCCTGCTGCTGGTCCCGATGCCCTCCGCCCGCGCCGCCGTCCGCGCCCGCGGGCACGACCCGACGCTCCGGCTGGCCGGCGCCGCCGCCCGGTCGCTGCGCCGGGCCGGGCTGGACGTACGGGCCGCGCCGCTGCTGCGGCACACCCGGCCGGTCGCCGACCAGTCCGGACTCACGGCCGCCGAGCGCCGGCGCAACCTGCACGGCGCGCTGACCGTCCTGCCGCGCGCCGACTGCAGGCTGACCGGCCGTCAGCCGATCCTGGTGGACGACCTGGTGACCACCGGTGCGAGCCTCGCCGAGGCCGCCCGGGCCCTGACCAGCGCCGGCCTCCCCCCGAAGGCGGCCGCCACCGTCGCGGCCGCCGTCCCGCACCGGCCGTTCGCCGGAGCGCCGGGCGGCAGCCGCACCTGAGCCCCGCCGCGCCGGCCCGCACCGGGCACCGGGCACCGGGCCCGGGCGGCAGCCGGGGCCGGCCCGGGCGTACGGGCCGTTGCTGTCGGGGGGGGGGCACCGAGGCGCCCGGGAATCAGCCCGGGGGAATCAGCCCGGGTAGAAGAAGGCGGCGGCGTGCAGGCTCGGGTTGACCTCCCGCCACTGGCTGTTCACCAGCCGGTAGATCTTGCCGTCGGAGGCCTGCCGCGCCAGCACCGGCGGCACCTGCGTCGCGGTCTCCCCGCTGAACTCCGACGCCATGGCCGAGGACATCCCCTCGCCGCCCTGCAACGGGGCGTCGCTGCTCTGCGAGCCGTCCGTGCTGATGTAGTGCAGCTGCTGCAGGCGCCCGTTCTCCTTGCCCAGCACCAGCAGCTGGTCGGACTCCGCCCACGACACCGAGGCGACCTCGGTGAGCAGCGGCGCGACCCGGCGCAGGCCGGCGATCTGCGCGCCGGGTGAGTCCTTGGTCCCCCCGTGCAGCACCAGGCCGAGCCAGAGCGACCGCGCCCCGGTGGCGTCCTTCAGCACCAGGGCGATCCGGACGCCGTCCGAGGAGATCTTGAGGTCCTGCACGCTCCTGCCGTCCAGGCCCTCGACCGGGACGGGGTAGACCTTGTTGCCGCGCACCATGAGCACCCGCCGGTTCAGCGGGTCGCGGTCCACCACCCAGAGGTCGCCGCGGCCGTCCCAGCTGGGCGAGGCGAGCGCGTCCTCGGCCTTGTCGCCCTGCCGGGGCTGGGTGGTGAGCACCGGCTCGGGCATCGCCTGCCCGCTGTCCGCGAGCGCCACCGAGTACAGCTGGTGCCCGTTCCCGCTGATCGCCGCCGCGTGTTCGCCGTCCCGGGCGACGGCGATCGGGCCGAGCGGCTGCTTGTTCGGCTGCGGCCGCCCGAGCGGACCGCGGACGGGGGAACCGTTGGTGTCCGCCCCGGCCTCCGTCAGCACGCCGTCCTCGGCGCGCTGGAAGTACTGCTTGTCGGCGGCGACCCCGGCCAGCGCCCCCGGGCCGGTGGCGGACGCCTCGCCGCGGCCGAGCTGGCAGCCGGTGCCGCGCGGGTCCTTCAGCTCGATCCGGTCCACCTGTCCCTTGCCCTGGTCGGCGAGGGTGTAGAGGAGCTGGGTGGCCATCTGCCGGCAGGCGATCGCCGGGCCGAGGTCGACGCCGTCCAGCACCACGTGGGCGGTGCGGCCCTCGTCGACGCCGACCCGGTCGACGACGGCGCCGGCCGGGAAGGCGGACCGGACCACCGGCGACAGCCAGTCGGACGGGCCGGCGACCACGGCCCTGGCGGCCGCGGTCAGCGGGTCTATTCGGCGCCGCAGGTAGATCGGGTCGGCGACCAGGACGTCGGCGCCGGCCGACGCCGCCCCGGCCGCCGTGGTCCGGGCCGACGACGGGTCCTTGGCCGCGTAGAAGAACCGGTCCACCTGGCGGTAGCTGTTGCGGAAGTTGGTCTGGTTGATGATCAGGCCGTCGGGCAGCTTGGCGATCCGCCACTCGCCGCCCTTCTCCCGGACGAAGGTGAACGGCAGCGAGACGTCCCGCTGGCCGTCCGGGTAGGTGTACGCGTGCTTCTCGTCCACCTCGGCGACGATGTTGCCGGGCACCTGCACGGAGACCGAGGTGTCGGCGTCCGTCACGGTCTGGTTGGTCTTCGGGGTGGGGTTGGAGGAGAGCACCTGGATGCCCGCCTCCGGGTCCCAGTGCGCGGCCGCGTCGTCGGTCAGGTACTTGCGCGCCGTCTCGTAGCTCTCGTCCGCGGTCAGCGCGTCCAGGAAGCCGCTCAGCAGCTCGTCCGGCTTGGCGCCCTTGGCGGGCTCCAGCGGGAAGACCCTGACCTGCAGGTTCTTGTCCGCCGAGCCCTGGGACAGCTCGACCTTGCCGATGCCACCGGAGTCCGGCATGGCCGCGCAGCCGCCGGCCAGCAGGGCGCCCAGCACCGTGCCGGCCACCGCGGCCAGCCGCGGCTCAGTCCTGCTGGTGGTCCTTCGCACGCTGCGACCCCTCCGTGTCCGTCCCGCCCGTGCCGTGTCGGGCCTCCGCCGCACCCGTCAGGTCCGGTTCCGCCGTCCGCTGTGCCACCGACGGCCGCCCCGGCGTCGGGTCCACCATGACCTGGGCTCCGATGGCACCGTACCCGGCCCCGGCGGTGCGCACGTCCGAGGGGTCGGCGCGCGGCCCCTCGGGCAGCCGGGGGGCGCCCAGGCCCGGACCGATGCTCAGCACGCCGCCCAGCCCGCTGCCGAAGCCGGCGCCGGAGCCGTCCGGGGTCTCCGGCACGGCCTGCTCCTCGGTGGCGGTCAGCGCGGTGGCCCCCGCCGGGCGGATCGCCCGCCGGTACGGCGTCCCGTAGGAGCCGAGGCCCCGGTTGTTGCGGGAGTCCTCCGGCTCCAACCGGAACGGCGCCCGGCTGATCTCGCCGCCGCGGGTGCGCGGCAGCGTCAGCCGGAAGTGCGAGCCGCCGCCGGGCTCGCCCCAGGCCTGCAGCCAGCCGCCGTGCAGGTGCGCGTCCTCGACCGCGATGGACAGGCCGAGCCCGGTGCCGCCGGTGGTGCGCACCCGGGACGGGTCGGCCCGCCAGAAGCGGTGGAACACCCGGGACGCCTCGCCGGGCTTGAGCCCGATGCCGTAGTCGCGCACGCCGACCGCGACCGCGCCGTCGGCCGAGCCCAGCCGGACCACGACGTCGCGGCCCTCGCCGTGCTCGAGCGCGTTGACCACCAGGTTGCGCAGGATGCGCTCGATCCGGCGGGAGTCGACCTCGGCCAGCACCGGCTCGCCGTCGCCACGGACCACGACCGCGCTGCCCTTGGCCTGGGCCAGCGGGTCGGCGGCCTCGATCACCCGGCCGACGATCTCGCGCAGGTCGACCGGCTCGGCGTCCAGGATCGCGGCGCCGGCGTCGAAGCGGCTGATCTCCAGCAGGTCCGCGAGCAGCGACTCGAAGCGGTCCAGCTGGCCCTGGAGCAGCTCGGCCGAGCGTGCCGCCATCGGGTCCAGGTCCTCGCGGCTGTCGTAGATCAGGTCCGCGGCCATCCGGACGGTGGTCAGCGGGGTGCGCAGCTCGTGCGAGACGTCCGAGACGAAGCGCCGCTGCACCCGGGAGAGCTCCTCCAGCTGGCGGATCTGCGCCTGCAGGGCGTTGGCCATGCGGTTGAAGGACTCCCCGAGGCGGGCGATGTCGTCCGTCCCGGTGACCTTCATCCGCTCCTCCAGGTGCCCGGCGGCGAGCCGCTCGGAGATCCCGGCGGCCATCCGGACCGGGGTCACCACCTGGCGCACCACCAGCCAGGCGATGCCGCCCATCATGATCACCACGAAGACGCCGGCGGTGGCCAGCGTGCCGGTGACCAGGCCGAGGGTGTTGGTCTCCTGGCCGAAGGAGAAGACGTAGTACAGCTGGTAGGTGTCCCCGGGGGTGGGCCCGGAGAACTGCATGCCGATGGCCAGGCCGGGCTCGGTGCCGCCCCCGCCGTCCGGGGCCCGGTGGATCACCGTCGGCTGGTCGAAGATGCCCGCCTCGGTGGAGACCCTGGCCCGGAGGGTCTCCGGGATGCTGTTCGGCAGGATGTCGCCGGAGTAGCGCGGCCCGAGACCGGTGTCCCGCGCCTGGACCGGCTGGCCGTTGGGCAGCATGGCGATCACCGAGTAGACGCTCTGCCCGCTGGCCGCGAGGTCGCCGACCTGCCGCAGCAGCCAGGCACCGAGGTCCCCGGTGGTCGGATCGGTGGTCGAACCGACCTTGAGCCGCAGGTCCTTCGCCTCGTCGATCTTCTTCAGCTCGGCCTGGAAGCCGGACCTCGCCTGGCTGCGCGCGGAGTCCTTCTTGGTCTCCAGCAGGCCGTTGCGGACCTGCGCCACCACCACCACGCCGAGCACCAGCACCACGACGACGGAGAGCAGCAGGGTGGCCGCGACCACCCGCAACTGGATCGAGCGGCGGTACAGCGCCACCAGCCGGTGCAGCGGGCGGCGCAGCTGACGGGTCACCGGTGCGAGCAGGGGCGCGAAGCCGCGCCGGCGGCGGCTCCGGGTGGTCGAACTCAGCACGTCCCCGCGCACGGCGGCGCCCCCGTCGGTCGCGGAACCCGACGGGGTCTCGTCAGCCTGGTACGTCACGTCAGCTGGGCCCGGCCTTGTAGCCGACGCCACGGACGGTCACCACGATCTCGGGGCGCTCCGGGTCCTTCTCGATCTTGGAGCGGAGCCGCTGGACGTGCACGTTGACCAGGCGGGTGTCCGCGGCGTGGCGGTACCCCCAGACCTGCTCCAGCAGCACCTCGCGGGTGAACACCTGCCAGGGCTTGCGGGCCAGCGCGACCAGCAGGTCGAACTCCAGCGGGGTCAGCGGGATGCCCCGGCCGTCCCGCTTCACCGAGTGGCCGGCCACGTCGATCACCAGATCGCCGATGGTCAGCTGCTCGGGCGTCGGCTCCTCGGCGCGGCGCAGCCGGGCCCGCACCCGAGCGACCAGCTCCTTGGGCTTGAACGGCTTGGTGACGTAGTCGTCCGCGCCCGACTCCAGCCCGACCACGACGTCCACCGTGTCCGTCTTGGCGGTCAGCATGACGATCGGGATGCCGGACTCCGCCCGGATCTGGCGGCACACGTCGATGCCGTCCCGGCCGGGCAGCATCAGATCGAGCAGGACCAGGTCGGGCTTGGTCTCCCGGAACGCGGCTAGCGCCTTGTCCCCATCCGCGACGAAAAACGGCTCAAAACCCTCACCACGCAGCACGATGCCGAGCATCTCGGCCAGTGCGGAGTCGTCATCAACGACGAGGACGCGTCCCTTCATGCCTCCATCTTCTCATTACCGGATTGTGACCTGCCGCACAGCAGTCCCTTTGCTCCAGAACGGCCAAGTCCCCGCCCGGTGAATTCCGGCCATACCGGACGAATGTCCTGGCGCGAACCGATCCGCGAGCCCCCGCGGCGACCCACCGGGCGCCCGCCGGGCCCCCGTTGCCGTTCAGCAACCGGATACCCCTGGGGCCCGTCCGAGCACCATGGCACGATGGGCGCTGCGCGCGGGTGAAGATCCACCCGGCCCCGCCAACCCTGACGCCCCTCCGAGGAGCAGTGATGACCGACACTCCGGGCTGGGCCTCGCCCAGCTCGTCCGAGCCGCCCCGCGACGAGGTCCGGCCCCCGGCCGACGCACCCGCCGCCGTGCCCGGGCAGTCGGTACCACCCCACGGCGCACCCGCCGCGCCCCCGGCCTGGGGCGCCGGCGGCCCGCAGTACGGCCAGTACGGCGCCCCGGGCCCGTACGGGCAGCCCGGCCCCTACGGCTGGGGCGCCCCGGTCAGCCCCAAGCCCGGCATCATCCCGCTGCGCCCGCTCGGCGTCGGCGAGCTCCTCGACGGCGCGGTGTCGACCATCCGCAAGCACTGGCGCACCACGCTCGGCCTCTCGCTGGGCCTCGCCGTCGTCGAGCAGGGCGGCAGCCTCGCCGCCCAGCTCGCCATCAACGGCGACACCGGTGAGTTCACCCGGGTCGTCTCCGGCCTGGTCTCCCTGCCCTTCAGCCTGCTGATCGGCGTCGTCGCCTCCGCCCTGCTCACCATGGTGGTCAGCCGCGCGATCCTCGGGAAGTCCGTCACCGTCGGCGAGGCGTGGCGCGAGGCCCGGCCCCAGCTGCTGCGGATGTTCGGGCTCAGCCTGCTCACCGGCCTGATCCTGGGCGGCATCCTGCTGCTCGGCTTCACCCCGCTCATCGGCTACCTCGTGGCCGGTGCGGACGAGCCCGCCATCGCCGGCCTCCTGATCGTCGTCGGCCTGCTCAGCCTTCCTGTCGTCGCCTGGATCTGGATCCAGCTCAGCCTGGCCGCCCCCGCGCTGATGCTGGAGAAGCAGGGCATCCTGGCCGCACTCTCCCGCTCCCGCCGGCTGATCCGCGGCGCCTGGTGGCGGCAGTTCGGCATCAGCCTGCTCGCCTGGGTGCTCACCTTCGTCATCGCGGTGGTGATCGCCACCCCGTTCGCCATCGTCGGCATGGTGCTGGGCTTCGACAGCCTGGTCGACCAGGCGGGCACGGCCGACCCCACCGTCCCGTCCAGCATGCTCGTGATGAACGCGGTCGGCGCCGTCCTCGCCTCCACCCTCACCATCCCGTTCGGCGCCGCCATCACCGTCCTGCGCTACGTCGACCAGCGGATCCGCCGCGAGGCCCTGGACATCGAGCTGGCCCGCGCCGCCGGCCTGCCCGAGTACGGCGGCACCGGCTGGGGCGACCAGGCCGACCCGAATCCGGCAAGGCTCTGAACCGGATGCCGAACTGGGGGGAGACGGTGCCGGCCGCGGGCGGGGCCCCGGTCACCGTTCCGCGCGACCCGGCCCGCGACGCCGTCCGCGACGAGCTGCTCAAGGCCGACTACCACCGGCACGACCCGAGCCTCCAGGAGCGGATCTACGACTGGGTCATGGACCGGATCGACGACGCCCTCGACGCCATCGCGGGCGACGGCACCACCGGAACCACCGCCCTGGTCCTCTTCCTGGTGGTCGCCGTCCTGTTCGGCGGCGCCCTCTGGTGGCGCCTCGGCGCACCCCGGCGGGCCGCCCGCACCACACTCGACGTCTTCGGCGCCGCCGGACCGCGCAGCGCCGCCCAGTACCGGGCCGACGCCGAACGGCACGCCGCCGCCGGCCAGTGGACCGAGGCCGTCCGCGAGCAGATGCGCGCCATCGTCCGGGCCCTGGAGGAGCGCGCCCTGCTCGACACCCGCCCCGGCCGCACCGCCGACGAGGCGGCCACCGAGGCCGGCCGCGTCCTGCCGGCCCACGCCGCCGCCCTCACCACGGCCGCCCGCGCCTTCGACGACATCGCCTACGGCGAGCGCACCGCCGACCAGGGTGCGTACCACCTGCTCCGCGAGCTCGACCAGGCCCTCGAACGCGCCCGCCCGGCCCTCGCCGCGGCCCCGGGAGGAGCGGCATGACCACCACCGCCCCCGGACCGGCCGCACCCCCCGTGCCGCCGCCCCCCGCCACCGCCCCGGGCACCCCGCCCAAGGCCGCCCCCAGCAGCCTCGCACCCACCGGCCGGGGCCTCTGGCTCCGCTCGCGCTGGTTCCTGCTCACCGCCGCCCTGGTCGTGCTCGCCGCGGTCGTGCTCGCCGGCTTCGGCCAGGAGCGCCGCTACCCGCCGCTCGACCCGCGCTCCTACGACCCCTCCGGCAGCCACGCGGTGATCGCCCTGCTCCAGCGCGAGGGCCTCAAGGTCGACATCACCACCACCCTCCCCGCCCGCGCGGGCGCCCACGACACCCTCGTCGTCCCCGAACCCGACCTGCTCGGCCCCGACCAGCTGCGCGCCCTCGCCGCCGCCAAGCACTCCCGGCTCGTCCTGCTCTCCCCCGGCCCCGCCGCCCTCAGCGCGCTGGTCCCCGGCGTCCGCCCCTCCGACGAGGACGGCGGCCCGCCGTACGCCCGGGTCCGCAGCACCGAGGCCCAGTGCTCGCTCACCGAGGCCGTCCGGGCCGGCAGCGCCCACCTCGGCGGCCTGCTCTACACCACCGGCAGCCGCGGCGAGGGCTGCTACCCGCGCGGCCACGGTTACCCCCTGGTGGCCGTGCCGACCGGCAAGGACACCGAGGTCGTCGTCCTCGGCAGCGGCGACTTCCTCCGCAACGAGCTGGTCAAGAAGGACGGCAACGCCTCGCTCGCCCTCGGTCTGCTCGGCTCGCGGCCCGACCTCACCTGGCTGCTGCCCGACTACTCCGCCCCGCTCCCCGACGGCGGCGGCCACAAGACGTTCACCGACTACATCCCGGACGGCTGGCGCTGGGCCGCGTACCAGCTCGCCGTCGCCGCCCTGCTGGCCGCCTTCTGGCGCGCCCGCCGGCTCGGCCCGGTCATCAGCGAGAACCTGCCCGTGGTGGTCCGCGCCGCCGAGACCACCGAGGGCCGCGCCCGCCTCTACCACCGGGCCAAGGCCCGCGGCCGCGCCGCCGACGCCCTGCGCCGGGCCGCCGTCCACCGCCTCGCCCCGGCCCTGGGCGTCCCGCCCGGCGCCGGCGCACCCGACCCCACCGCTCTCTGCGCGGCGATCGCCGACCGCCTCCCCGAGCAGCCCGCCGGGGACGTACGGGCCCTCCTGTACGGCCCGCCCCCGACCGACGACGCCGCACTGCTGCGGCTCGCCGACGACCTCGACGCCCTCGAAAGGCAGGTACGGAAGCCGTGACCGAACAGGCCACCGCCCAGCTCCGCATCACCCCCGGCCCGGCGACCGCCGACACCCCCGCCGCCACGACCGACCCCCGGCAGGCGCTGACCGCCCTGCGCGCCGAGATCGCCAAGGCCGTGGTCGGCCAGGACGCCGCCGTCACCGGCCTCGTCGTCGCCCTGCTCTGCGGCGGCCACGTGCTCCTGGAAGGCGTCCCGGGCGTCGCGAAGACCCTGCTGATCCGCACCCTCTCCACCGCGCTCAGCCTGGACACCAAGCGCATCCAGTTCACGCCCGACCTGATGCCCGGGGACGTCACCGGCTCGCTGGTCTACGACGCCCGCACCGCCGAGTTCTCCTTCCAGCCCGGCCCGGTCTTCACCAACCTGCTGCTCGCCGACGAGATCAACCGCACCCCGCCGAAGACCCAGGCCGCCCTGCTGGAGGCCATGGAGGAGCACCAGGTCACCGTCGACGGCGAGCCGCGCGCCCTGCCCGTCCCGTTCCTGGTCGCCGCGACGCAGAACCCGGTCGAGTACGAGGGCACCTACCCGCTGCCCGAGGCCCAGCTCGACCGCTTCCTGCTCAAGCTGATCCTGCCGCTGCCCGACCGGGACCAGGAGTACCAGGTCCTCGCCAAGCACGCCTCCGGCTTCGACCCGCGCGACCTCGCCGCCGCCGGCGTCCGCCCGGTCGCCGGCCCCGAGCACGTCGCCGCCGCCCGTGAGCAGATCGCCAAGCTCACCGTCTCGCCCGAGGTGCTCGCCTACATCGTCGACCTCTGCCGGGCCACCCGGCAGTCCCCGTCGCTCTCCATCGGCGTCTCCCCACGTGGCGCCACCGCCCTGCTCGCCGCCTCCCGCGCCTGGGCCTGGCTGGCCGGCCGCGACTACGTCACCCCCGACGACGTCAAGGCGCTCGCCCTGCCCACCCTGCGGCACCGCGTCGCGCTGCGCGCCGAGGCCGAGATGGAGGGCGTCACCGCGGACTCGGTGATCCAGGCCGTCCTGGCCCAGACGCCCGCGCCCCGCTGACCCGCCGGTCACGCGAGACCTCCTCCATCGCATCGAAGCGTCACCACCGCTGGGACCGCCTCAGCCGCTTCAGCCGCTGAGCACTTCGACCGCTTCGACCGCTTCGACCGCTTCCACCGCTTCGACGAAGGAGCGCACCGCATGGCCCTCACCGGGCGAACCGCCCTGCTCGCCGCACTCGGCGCGCTCGTCGTGGGCCTGCTCCTGCCCTCCTGGACCGGCATCGCCGCCGTCACCGGCGCGGTCCTGCTCGCCGTCGCGGTCGACCTGGTGCTCGCCGCCCCGGTCCGCAGCCTGCGGATCACCCGGGGCGGCGACACCACCGTCCGCCTCGGCGAACCCGCCTCCGTCGAACTGACCGTCACCAATCCGGCCGGCCGCCCGCTCCGGGCCCGCGTCCGCGACGCCTGGGCCCCGTCCGCCTGGCAGCCCGGCACCGGCACCGCCGCCTCCCGGCACGTCCTGCGCGTCCCCGGCCGGGAGCGACGCCGGGTCACCACCGTGCTCGTCCCGAGCCGCCGCGGCGACCACCACGCCCGCAAGGTGACGATCCGTTCCCTCGGCCCGCTCGGCCTGGCCGGCCGCCAGGGCTCGCACCTCGTCCCCTGGACGATCCGCGCCCTGCCGCCGTTCAACAGCCGCAAGCACCTGCCCTCCCGGCTCGCCCGACTGCGCGAACTCGACGGCCGAACCTCCGTGCTGACCCGCGGCCAGGGCACCGAGTTCGACTCCCTGCGCGAGTACCTGCCCGGCGACGACGTCCGTTCCATCGACTGGCGGGCCAGCGCCCGCCGGCACACCGTCGCCGTCCGCACCTGGCGCCCCGAGCGGGACCGCCACATCCTGGTCGTCCTCGACACCGGCCGCACCTCCGCCGGCCGGGTCGGCGACGCCCCCCGGCTGGACGCCTCGCTCGACGCCGCCCTGCTGCTCGCCGCACTCGCCACCAAGGCCGGTGACCGGGTCGACCTGCTCGCCCACGACCTGCGCAAACGCGCCTCGGTGGCCGGCCGCTCCCCCAACGAGATCCTGCCGGCCTTCACCAACGCGATGGCCGTCCTGGAGCCCGCGCTCTACGAGACCGACATGCGCTCGCTGGTCGCCACCGCCCTGAAGATGGCACCGCACCGCTCGCTGATCGTCCTGCTCACCGGGCTCGACGCCGCGCCCGTCGAGGACGGCCTGCTGCCGTTGCTGCCGCTGCTCACCAAGCGTCACGAGGTCGTGCTCGCCTCGGTCGCCGATCCCCACCTGGACGAGCTGGCCGCCGGCCGCGGCACCGTCGAGGCCGTGTACGGCGCGGCCGCCGCCGAGCAGACCCGCGCCGACCGCCGGCTGACCGCCGACCGGCTCACCCGCGCGGGCGTCACCGTCCTCGACGCCCCGCCGAACGCCGTCGCACCGGCCCTCGCCGACACCTACCTCGCCCTCAAGGCCGCCGGCCGCCTCTGAACCTGACGGACCGGCGGCCTCCTCACCGCCTACCCGCCTCCTGGCGTCACCGGCGCCCGCCACCGGCCGGAGCGGTCAGCAGCACCAGGCCCAGGGCGAGAACGGCCAGCCCGCCCCAGGAGACGGCCGGCAGCCGCTCGCCGACCACGGTCACGCCGAGGACCGCCGCGACGGCCGGCTCGGCCAGGGTCAGCGTCGTCGCGACCGACACCGCGGTGCGCCGCAGGCCGCGCCCGAACAACCGGTACGCCAGGAAGACGGTGAACAGGGCCAGGTACAGGGCGACCGCCGCACCGCGCGGGACCGCCAACCAGTGCGGGCCGGTGAACAGCACGAGCGGCAGGACGAGCAGCGCGGCCGCCCCGAACAGCACCCCCATCACCGCGTCCGAGGAGTACCCGCCGCGCGCGATGAGCCTGCCGCCGATCAGCGAGTACGCCGCGTAGGACAGCCCGGCACCGGTGGCCAGCGCGACGCCCGCCAGGTCCACGGGCTGGGCGTGACCGGCGAGTTCGGGCCCGAGCACCAGCAGGGTGCAGCCCAGGACGGCCGTGGCGGTGGCAGCGGTCCACCGCGTGGTCGGCCGGCCGTCCCCGGCGAGCCAGGCCAGCAGTCCGGCGAAGACCGGCGCACTGCCCAGCGCGATCACCGTCGTCACGGCAACCCCGGTACGCGCCACCGCCGGATAGAAGGTCACCGGGTACCCCGCCACCGCCAGGGCGCCCAGACCGAGCAGCCAACGCTCGGAGGTCGTGCAGGCACCGGGCAGCGAGCGGGCGCCCCGGGAGGTCAGGAACAGCAGCAGGCCGCCGACAGCCAGACCGGCACAGCCGATGGCTGCCGGCGGCGCCCCGGCCGGCGCCATCGAGCCGGCGCTCCCGGTCGTCCCCCACAGCACGGCGGCGATGAGGATGGGCACGGGCCCGCTCAGCAGGTCGGCCCGGCCCGTCTGGCGGGACGGGACGACCGGGCGGGTGGAAACATCAGCATGGGTGCGGTTCGGCACAGTCGTGGTCTTCCGTCGTCGAATGCGTCGCCGAGTGGCGTCGGGAACGGGATTCGAAACGGGCGCACGACAGGACCCCTGGCCGCCCTGCGGGCCGGCCGGGACTGCGGATCAAACCACCATCAGCGTCTGCGCCCGTCAGGCGCAGAGCGGTGGCAGAACAACGTGCCAGTAGGTGTTCACCCGGAAATCGTACCTGAGGCACAACGCAAAGAACCCCCACCCGGGATCCGGGTGGGGGTTCTCTGTGAATGATTGTTCGGCGGCGTCCTACTCTCCCACAGGGTCCCCCCTGCAGTACCATCGGCGCTGTGAGGCTTAGCTTCCGGGTTCGGAATGTAACCGGGCGTTTCCCTCACGCTATGACCACCGAAACACTATGAAACTATCGGCCGCACCCACCCACACGGGCAGGGGTCGTTGTTTCAGAACAACACAGTGGACGCGAGCAACTGAGGACAAGCCCTCGGCCTATTAGTACCGGTCAACTCCACCCCTCACAGGGCTTCCATATCCGGCCTATCAACCCAGTCGTCTACTGGGAGCC